>JBEGOO010000088.1:0-8107 GCA_041182045.1 Verrucomicrobiota bacterium | reverse complement strand
AGGATGAGGATGAGGGGCTTCATGCCTTGCGGCCGCAGCGGCCGAAGGGGGCGTTCTGGCCGCGGTCGCGGAGCCAGTGGTCGACCGCGACGAGCGCGGCCATGGCCTCGACGATCGGCACGGCGCGCGGGAGCACGCACGGGTCGTGCCGGCCTTTCGCGGTCAGCTCGGTCGCGCGGCCGTCGGGGCCGACGGTGCGCTGCGGCTTGAGCAGCGTGGCGGTGGGCTTGAACGCCACGCGGAAGACGACGTCCTCGCCGTTGGTGATCCCGCCCTGCGTCCCGCCGGAGCGGTTGGTCGCGGTGCGGATCCGGCCGCCCTTGCGGACGAACGTGTCGTTGTGCGCGCTGCCGCGCAGGAGGGTGCCGGCGAAGCCGCTGCCGAGCTCGAAGCCCTTGGTCGCGGGCAGCGACAGCATCGCCTTCGCGAGGTCCGCCTCGAAGCGGTCGAAGACCGGCGAGCCGAGGCCCGCGGGCAGGTTCTCGATGACGCAGCAGATGACGCCGCCCACGGAATCGCCGTCGGCGCGGGCCGCGCGGATGAGCGCGTCGATCTTCGCGGCGGTCGCCGGGTGCGGGCAGCGCGTCGGCGTGGCCTCGACCTGCTTCTGCGTCGGGGTCCTGGCGGGCGCGGGCATGCGGAGGTCGGCGACGCTCTCGACCCACGCGGTGACGCGGGCGCCGCAGGCGTGCTTCAGGACGGTCTTGGCGACGGCGCCGGCCGCGACGCGGGCGGCGGTCTCGCGCGCGGAGGAACGGCCGCCGCCGGCGATGGCGCGGATGCCGTACTTGGCGTCGTAGGTGAAGTCGGCGTGCGAGGGGCGGTAGGCGACCTTCATCTCCGCGTAGGCCTCGGAGCGCTGGTCCGTGTTGCGGATGACGATGGCGATCGGCGAGCCCAGGGTCAGGCCGTCGGGGGAGACGCCCGAGAGGATCTCGGGCTCGTCGCCTTCCTTGCGTTGCGTGACCAGCGCGCTCTGGCCGGGGCGGCGGCGCGCCAGCTCGGCGCGGAGGAAGGCCGGGTCGAAGGGCACGCGGGGCGGGCAGCCGTCGATGACGACGCCCAGCGCGGGCCCATGGCTTTCGCCGAAGGTGGTGATCCGGAAACTGTGGCCGTGGATGTTGCCCATGAGGGAAAGGTGCTTAAAAAAGGAACGCCGCCGAGCCAGGAAGGCCGGGCGGCGTCCGGGGAGCGGTTCCGCCCGTCGCTTAGCGGCGGAGGTTCTGGGAGATGAGGGAGACCAGCTTCTGGCTCTGCGGCAGGTTGCCGAAGGCGCCGTACTTGACGGACACCGAGGTGAAGACCTGCTTGCTGATGGGGTCCTCGACCTTGACGATCTCGACCTTGACCTCGAGGTCGCCGATGGCGCGGGCGAAGACGACGACGCCCACGAGGTCGGCCGGGGTGGCGTTCTCGGGGTCGGGGGTCTCGCCCATGCGCTTCATGTCGGACTGCGAGTCGATGGCCCGCTTCACGGCGTTGAAGACGCCGTTGATGTCGGCCGTGTTGTATTTGGTGACGAGGGAGCCGGTCACGTTGGAGAAGGTCGCCTCGCGGGAGTCGGGGTTGTCGACGCCGACCAAGGTGTTGCAGCCCGTGACGGCGAGGGCGGTGGCGAGGAGGGCGAGGGAGGCGGCGAGCTTCATGGTCAGATGGACGGTGGTGGAGTGACCGAAGAGAAAGCACAGCCGGGGCCGCAAGGCAACCAGTTTCGCCCCCGCCGGCGGCCCGCCGCCCCGCCCGAAACCGTAGTTGATAAGCCATTACAATCCACCGCGGGGCGCGGCGGCGACCCCGGTCGGCCGGGAATCCCAGGGGGCGGGGAAGGGGGGTGGTTTTGTGCAAAAACAGGCAAAATGGACAAATTGCTGATTGTGAATAACTTATGATTTTAAGACTGAAGTCAGTCAAATCTCGATCGCCTGGCGCGTGTTAATAACAAAATGGGGCAAATTTCTTGACCAGTGGGGGGTAGTGGCGAAAAGTGGGTCGATAGGGGGCTTTACCCCACGAAATGTCACTTGGCGCTCACATCGGTCTCTTCACCGGCATCCATAACGGAAAGCTGGACGAGAAGAACCGTGTCACCATCCCGGCCGCCTGGCGTTTCGAGAGCGGCGCGGAGACGAGCTTCCTCGCGATGTTCCATCCCGCGCTGGGCTCGATCGTCGTCTTCCCGCCCGCGATGGTGAAGCGCATCTTCGACGCGGCCACGCAGGTCACGGTGAGCGACCCGGACAAGATGGACGCGCTGCGCCTCCTCGGCGAGAACAGCATCGAGGTCGCGTGCGACAAGGCCGGCCGCATCACGCTCAACGAGCACGTCGTGCGCCAGGCCGCGCTCACGCGCGACGTGGTGTTCCGCGGCGGCTTCACGACGTTCCAGATCACCGGCGTCAACCCGCCCAAGGCCGACCGCGACTCGGAGAGCACGCGCGTCATCCTGCGCGCGCTCAAGGAGCTGGGCATCTGAGCCGTATCCGGAAGTTACTTACACAACTCACACGTTATTCACAAGCGCCGATGACCAGCCACGTCCCAGTCCTGCTCGAGGAGTGCCTCGCGCTCCTCGACCCGCGGGACGGGCGCGCCTACCTGGACTGCACGTTCGGCGGCGGCGGCCACACCGCGGCGCTCCTCGACCGCGCCCCGGGCTGCACGGTGGACGCCCTCGACCGCGATCCGGCCGCCGCCGACCGCGCGGCCCCGTTGCTCGCGCGCCACGCCGGCCGCCTCCGCTTCCACGCCGAGAACTTCCGCGACCTCGACCGCGTCCCCGGCCGCTTCGACGGCGTGCTGATGGACATCGGCGTCTCCTCCTTCCAGCTGGACGAGGCCGACCGCGGCTTCTCCTTCCGCCATGACGCCCCGAACGACATGCGCATGGACACCCGCGGGGGGCGCAGCGCCGCCGAGTTCCTCGAACGGGCCGACCGCCAGGATCTGGTCCGCGCCGTCCGCGACTACGGGGAGGAGCCCCGCTGGCACCGCGTGGTCACCGCGATCGAGCAGGCCCGCGGCACCGGCCGGCTCGCCCGCACCGGTTCCTTCGCCGCGCTGGTCGCCGAGGCCGCCCCGCCCGCGCCCGGTCCCCGCGGCCCGCATCCGGCCACCCGCACCTTCCAGGGCGTGCGCATCGCCGTGAACGACGAGCTCGGCGCCCTCGCCGACGCCCTGCCCAAGGCCTTCGCGAAGCTCACCGCCGGCGGCGTGCTGGCCGTCATCTCCTTCCATTCGCTCGAGGACCGCATGGTCAAACGTTACATGAACGGGGTGGCCGGCCGTCCGGTCGACCGCGACGACAACACCGCCCAGGACGACCGCGTGAAACACGCGGACCTCCTCACCCGCAAGGCCGTCCAGCCCACGGCCGCCGAACAGGAACGCAACCCCCGCAGCCGGTCCGCCCGCCTGCGCGCCGTCCGGAGGCTCGCCGCATGAACCCCCGCCGTCTCCTCGCCTGGTTCTTCGTCGTCGCGACCCTCGTCGTCGCCGCGGTCGGCACCATCAACGTCATCCGCCTGCGCATCCGCGGCGACGCCGTCGGCACGCAGATCCAGCGCCACGAACGCGCCGCGCTCGAGACCCGCAAGGAGCTCGACGGCCTGAAGCGCAAGCGCGACCAGGGGCTCGACACCCTCCAGCTCATCCAGCGGGTGGGCGATGACTTCAAGCCCCCGGCCGTCGAGCGCGTGCTGTGGGTCCGGCCTTACCCCGCGGCGCCCGCCACGGTCCCCCTCCTCACCCAGAGCCCGCGGACCGCGGCGCTCGACATCGCGTTCCGCCCCGTCGCGGAGCAGGGAGGAAAGAGCCCGCGATGACCCTGCCCCACGCCAGCCGAATGCGCTACCGTTCGCTGGCTTGGGTCGTGTCCGCCTGCTTTCTGGCCGTCTTCGCGCGGCTGGTCTGGCTCCATTGGGTGGACGCTCCCGAGCTGCGCGCGGAGGCGATGCAGGCGCGTCGCGTCCGCCAGGAGCTCCCGTGCCGCCGCGGCGAGATCCGCGACGCCCAGGACAACCTGCTCGCCGTCTCCGAGGACGTCTGGGACATCGGCGTCGACCCCGGCTCCCTCGACAAGAAGGACCTGCCGCGCGTCACCGAGGTCGCCGTCGCCCTGGGCGTCCCGCCGCTGAAGGTCGTCGAGGCCTTCAACCCGCCCCTGCGGCTGGATGACGAGGGCGTCGAGCGCAAGGTTCGCTGGGTGGTCCTGGCCCGCGAGTGCGACGAGGCGACGGTGAAGCGCATGAAGGCGCTCAACATCAAGGCCCTCCGCGCCGAGCTCAAGTACCGCCGCAGCTACCCCAAGAACGCCCTCGCGGCCCACGTGCTCGGCTTCGTCAACAAGGAGGGCGAGCCCGCCTCCGGCATCGAGCGCGTGATGCACCCGCTGCTCTCCGGCCAGAAGGGTTGGATCGAGTCCGAGCGCGACGGCAAGCACCGCGAGATCGCCAGCATCCGCATCCGCGAGGTCGCCCCGGTCGACGGCAGCACGGTCGTCCTCACCATCAACAGCCTCGTGCAGAAGGCGTGCGAGGACGCGCTCGCCGCCGCCGCCGCCCGCTACAACCCCAAGGGCGGCGTCATCATCGTCAGCGAGCCGCGCACCGGCCGGATCCTCGGCCTCGCGAACTGGCCGACCTTCGACCTCAACCTCTTCTGGGACCCGAAGGCCGCGCCGATGGACAGCCAGCGCAACCGCGCGGTATCCGACGTCTACGAACCGGGGTCGGTCTTCAAGATCGTCTCGATCTCCGGCGCGCTCGAGGAGCGTCTCATCACGCCGAACTCCGTCTACGACTGCGGCGCCTCGCAGGTGCCCTACAAGGGCCGCATGGTCTCGCTCCCGGCCGACTCCCACGCGCTCGGCGTCGCCGACATCCGCACCATCGTGCGCGAGTCCTCCAACCGCGGCACCGTCCAGGTGGGGATGCTCTACGCGGAACGCCAGGGCGAGGACCGCTTCTTCTCCCTCATCAAGTCCTTCGGTTTCGGCTCGACCACGGGGCTCATCACCGGGGCCGAGGTGCCCGGCCTGCTCATCTCGCCCAAGTCCGACCAGTGGGCCTCGGCGATCTCCCGCATCCCGATGGGCCACTCCGTCAGCGTCACCGCGATGCAGATGCACTTCGCGATGTCGGTCGTCGCCGCCGACGGCCTGCTGATGCAGCCGCAGCTCGTGCTCCGCGTCGAGGACCCGAAGACGAAGCAGGTCGTCCTCGCGTACCCGCCGCGCTCGCGCGGCCGCGCCATCACCGCGCGCACCGCGGGCGAGATGGCCACGCTGCTGCGCGCCGTCTGCGGCAAGGGCGGCACCGCGCCGATCGCCGACATCCCCGGCTACGAGGTCGCGGGCAAGACGGGCACGACGCAGAAGATCATCAACGGCAAGTATTCCACGACGCACCACGTCGCGTCCTTCGCCGGTTTCTTCCCGGTCGGCGACCCGCGCCTGGCCATCACCGTCATCATCGACGAACCCCAGGGCGAGGGCGTCGCCTACGGCGGCAAGGTCTCCGCCCCCATCTTCCGCGAGGTCGCGGAGAAATGCATCCGCTGGCTGGACATCCCGGCCGTGAGCGCCCGATGACCCCGCCCCCCGCGATGCTTCCTCCCGCGATGGCCCG
Organism: Verrucomicrobiota bacterium; assembly: GCA_041182045.1. GTDB lineage: Bacteria > Verrucomicrobiota > Verrucomicrobiia > Opitutales > UBA953 > UBA953. The sequence goes on along the minus strand of JBEGOO010000088.1, from coordinate 2,483 downwards.
TCCGACCTTCCAGTCCCTCCTCCAGGGCCTGCCCGTCCTCGGCCGGTCCGGCGACTGGAACGCGCGCGTGACCTGCGTCGTCACCGATAGCCGCCGCATCATCCCGGGGGCCTTGTTCTTCGCCTTGCCCGGCCTGCGCGCCGACGGCCATGGTTTCCTCGACGACGCGATCGCCCGCGGCGCCGCCGCCATCGTCTCCGGCCAGCCCGTCGGCGGCCTGCCCGCCGTCGCCGCCGCGCAGGTGGCCGACCCGCGCCGGACGCTCGCCGAGGTCGCCCGCCGCTTCTTCGGCCAGCCCGAGCAGGCCCTGCGCCTCGCCGGCGTCACCGGCACGAACGGCAAGACGACCGTGTCGACGCTGCTCCGCCACCTGCTGCAGGACGGCGGCGAGTCCTGGGGGCTCATCGGCACGGTCCGCTACCAGCTCGGCCGCCGCTCGATCCCGTCCTTCAAGACCACCCCGGAGTCGGCGGACCTCGCCGGTTTCTTCCGCCAGATGGTCGACGCCGGGTGCGTCGGCGCCTGCCTGGAGGTCAGCTCGCACGCCCTGCACCAGGATCGCGTGCATGGTTTCCGCTTCGCGGTCGCGGCCTTCACCAACCTGACCCGCGACCACATCGACTACCACGGCGACCTCGCCGCGTACCTCGACGCCAAGACCGCGCTCTTCGACGGGCGCAACGGCGAGGTCCCCGGCGTGTGCGTGGTGAACGTGGACGACCCCGCGGGCCGCGTGCTCGCCGAGGCCTGCCGGCGCCGCGGCCCGACCCTCACCTTCGGCGTGGCCCCCGACGCGGACCTCCGCGCGACCGACCTCGCCCTCGACACCGACGGCGCCGTCTTCACGGTGCGCTGGCGGGGCCGGTCCGCCCGTTTCACGTCGGCGCTGCCGGGCGACTACAACGTCGCCAACGTGCTCTGCGCGCTCGCCATGGCGGCGGGCCTCGGCCGCGACCCGCTGGCGCTCGCGCCGGCCGTGGCGGCCTTCCCGGGCGTCGCCGGCCGCATGGAGCGCGTCGCCGCCGGCCAGCCTTTCCCGGTCTTCGTCGACTACGCCCACACCGACGACGCCCTGCGCAACGCCTTGCGCATGCTGCGCGCGATCACGCCGGGCCGCGTCCTCTGCGTCTTCGGCTGCGGCGGCGACCGCGACCGCGGCAAGCGGCCCGCGATGACCCGCGCGGTGGCCGACCTCGCCCAGCTCGCCTGGGCGACCGCCGACAACCCGCGCAAGGAAAGCCTGGAGCGGATCTTCGCCGACATGCGCGGCGACCTCGGCCCGCTCCCGCAGGTCGAGTTCGTGCCCGACCGCCGCGAGGCCATCGGGCGCGCGCTCGCCGCCGCGCGGCCGGGCGACTGCGTGGTGATCGCCGGCAAGGGCCACGAGACGACCCAGGAGTTCGCCGACACCGTGGTGCCGTTCGACGACCGCCAGGTCGTCCGCGAGATCCTCGAGGCCAGGAGGGGCGCGTCCGCGTGATGCCGACCTTCGCCGCCGCCGACCTCGCCGCCTGGACCGACGGGCGCTGGACGACCGCGCCCGCCGCCGTCACCGGTTTCGGCACGGACACCCGCGCGCTCCGCGCCGGCGACGCCTTCGTGGCGATCCGCACGGACCGCCGCGACGGCCATGATTTCCTGCCCGCCGCCCGCGCCCAGGGCGCCGCCTGCGCGCTCGTCTCCCGGCCGGTCGCCGACGCGCTGCCGCAGCTGGTCGTCGCCGACGCGCCCGCCGCCCTGCGCGCCGCCGCCGCCGCGTGGCGCCGGCGTTTCCCCGGTCCGGTCCTCGGCGTGACGGGCAGCGTGGGCAAGACCTCGACGAAGGACCTGCTCGGCGCGCTCCTCGGCCCGGACGCCTTCGTCACCGAGGCCAACCTCAACAACCTCCTCGGCGTCCCGCTGATGCTCCTGCGCCTCGAGCCGGGCCGCCATCGCTGGGCGGTCATCGAGGCCGGCATGAGCGTCCCCGGCGAGCTCGGCGTGAGCGCCGCGGTCCTCCGTCCCGACGTCGCGATCGTCACCGCCGTCGCCCCCGTGCATCTCGAAGGCCTCGGTTCGCTCGCCGCGGTCGCGCGCGAGAAGGCCACGCTCGTGGCCGCGCTGGCCGAAGGTGGCCGCGCCATCCTGCCGGCGGCCCTGCTGGCCTGGCCGGATTTCGCGGTCTTCGCCGATCGCTGCATCGCCGTGCGCTTCGCCGGCGAGCCCGCCCCCGCCGTCCGGCCCGCCCGGCTCGTCGAGGCCAGCCTCGGCGAGGAAGCCGGTCACCGCGTCCTCCGCCTCGATGGCGAGGCCTTCCTCCTGGGCCCGGTCTCCGACGGACTGGCCCGCAACGCCGCCCTGGCGGTCCTCGCCGCCCGGGAAGTCGGCGCCGACCTGCCGGCCCTGCGCGCGGCGCTCGGCGCGTGGACGCCGCCGGCCGGGCGCGGGAGCGTGCACGTCGACGGCGCGCGGACCTGCTACGTCGACTGCTACAACTCGAGCCC
>JBEGOO010000087.1:0-10883 GCA_041182045.1 Verrucomicrobiota bacterium | reverse complement strand
CCCACCTTACCCTACCCCCATGTCCAACTCCATCAACGCCGCCGGCACCTGGGTCCCGCGCCTCCGCGAGCAGGTCGCCCGCGTGGTCGTCGGCCAGCAGTACCTGGTCGATCGTCTCCTCATCGGCCTCCTCGGCAACGGCCACGTCCTGCTCGAGGGCGTCCCCGGTCTCGCGAAGACCTTGTCGGTCCGCACCCTCGCGCAGACCGTGCAGGCGGACTTCTCCCGCGTGCAGTTCACGCCCGACCTCCTGCCCGCCGACATCGTCGGCACGCTCATCTACGACCCGAAGTCCGGCGAGTACAACGTGAAGCGGGGCCCGATCTTCGCCAACTTCGTGCTGGCGGACGAGATCAACCGCGCCCCCGCCAAGGTGCAGTCCGCGCTGCTCGAGGCCATGCAGGAGCGCCAGGTGACGCTCGGCGGCGAGACGCACAAGCTGCCCACGCCCTTCCTCGTGCTGGCGACGCAGAACCCGATCGACCAGGAGGGCACCTACCCGCTGCCCGAGGCCCAGGTCGACCGCTTCATGCTGAAGCTGAACATCGGCTACCCGACCCGCGACGAGGAACGCAGGATCCTCGACGCCATGGCCACCACCGCGCCGAAGCTCGACGTCACCCCCGTCATCACGCAGGCCGACATCCTGAGCGCCCGCCAGGCGGTCGACGCCGTGCACGTGGCCGACCCGGTGCGCGACTACATCGTCTCCCTGGTGCTCGCGACCCGCGGTCACCATGAAGGCGGCCCCGATCTCAAGAAGTTCGTGCAGTTCGGCGCCTCGCCCCGCGCGACCATCAACCTGACCCTCGCCGCCAAGGCCTGGGCCTTCCTGCAGGGCCGCGACCACGTGACCCCGCAGGACATCAAGGACATCGCGCCCGACGTCCTCCGCCACCGCCTGATCCTCACCTACGAGGCCGACGCCGAAGGCGTCGACGCCGACGCCATCGTCCGCCGCGTCCTCGACGCGGTGCGCGTGCCCTGAGCCGACCAGCCGCCGTGGACCCCGTCGTCCCGACCAGCCCGCAGGACACCCTCCGCCGCGCCCAGCGCGTCGAGATCGTGGCCCTGCGCGCGGTCAACGACGCCATGGTGGGCGCCTACCTGTCCCGCTTCAAGGGCCGCGGCACCGACTTCGAGGAGCTGCGCGAGTACGTGCCGGGCGACGATGTCCGCGCGATGGACTGGAACGTCACCGCCCGCACGGGCAAGCCGTTCGTCCGCCTCCACCGCGAGGAACGCGAGCTGACGATGGTGCTCGCCCTCGACATCTCCGGGTCGTCGGCCTTCGGCTCCGGGGACCGCACCTTGCGCGAACGCGCGGCCGAGGCCGCCGCCTGCCTCGCCGTCTCCGCGCTCAAGGCGGGCGACAAGGTCGGCCTGCTGCTTTTCACGGACCGCGAGGAGCTCTGGATCCGCCCGAAGAAAGGCCGCCGCCAGGTGCTCCGCCTCATCCGCGAGGCGCTCGAGTTCCGCCCGGTCTCGCGCCGCACCTCGTTCGTGGGCCCGATGCGCCGGCTCGCGCGCGCCCTCAAGCGCCGCTCGATGGTCTTCGTCCTGTCCGACTTCCTCGCCGGACCCGAGGGCGAGGACGCGATGGCCGCCGCGCTCGGCGAGCTCAACGCCCGCCACGACACGGCCTGCCTCCAGCTCGTCGACGCCCGCGAACGGGCGCTCCCCGACGTCGGCCGCGTGGCCCTCGAGGACGCCGAGACGGGCGAGATCCGCGAGATCGACACCGGCTCCGCCGCGGTGCGCGCCCGTTTCGCCGAGGCCGCCGAAGCCCGGCTGGCTGGCGTCGCCGCGACGCTGGGCCGCGCCGGCGTGGACGTCGCCCGCCTCGACCACGACACCCCCGTCGCCCCCGCCCTCGCGCGCTTCTTCGAGCGCCGCCGCCGCCGATGACGTTCCTCGCCGCCACCGTCGACGAACGCCCGTTCGCGTTGCAGGGGCCCCGCCCCGCGCTGCCGCCCGGCTGGTGGGAATCGTATTGGGCCGTGGTCGTCCTGGCGCTCGCCGCGGTCACGTTGCTGGCGTTGCTCCTCGCCGCCTGGCTGCGTCGGCCCCGACCCGCGGCCAGCCCCCGCGCCACGCTTGAGACCGCGCTCGCCGCGGCCGGCGCGCTCCCGCCGGCGGCGGCCGTCCGCGAGGTCACCGCGGCCTTCCGCGCCTACCTCGCCGCGGCGCACCCCGCGGCCGGGGCCGCGCTGTCCACCGAGGAGCTGGGCCACCGGCTCGCGAACCTCCCGCTCTTCCTGCCCGCCCGCCAACCGCTGTTCGCCGCGCTCCGCGCCGCCGACGCCGCGAAGTTCGCGGGCGCCGCCCTCGAACCCGCCATCCTGATCGCCGCCATCCGCGAGGCCGCGGACCGCGTCGAGGACGCCCGCCGCGCCCTGGGAGGGCCCGCCGCCTGACATGGAGCTCGGCTTCGAGTTCGAACACCCGTGGGTGCTGCTCTTCCTGGCGGCGCTCCCGCTCTACGCTTGGCTGCGCGGCCGCGTCGGGCGGACGGCCGCGTTGCTCTTCCCGGACGCCGCGCTGCTCGCCGGGCTTTCCCGCAAGGTCCAGGAAGGCGCCGGCGCCCTGCGCCTGTTCCTCCGCCTCGCGACCGCCGCCTTGCTGATCGTCGCGATCGCCGGACCGCGCACGGCCAGCAAGGAGATCGAACGCGAGACCGAGGGCGTCGACATCATGCTCGTGGTGGACCTTTCCTGGTCGATGATGGCCCTGGACATGAGCCCGCCCGGCAAGGAGCTCACGCGCTGGGAGGCCAGCCAGAAGGTCATCCGCGAGTTCCTCTCCCATCGTCCGGACGACCGCGTCGGCGCGGTGGTCTTCTCGGGCAAACCCTACCTGCTGAGCCCGCTCACCATCAACAAGGGCTGGATCGAGAAGGGCGTGGACCGCATGTACATCGGCGTCGTGCAGGAGACCGGCACCGCCATCGGCGAGGCCGTCGCGATGGGCGTCGACCGCATGAAGAACGCCCGCGGCAAGGACTCGAAGGTGCTGATCCTGCTCACCGACGGCGACGACAACCAGAGCAAGGCCATCCTGCCCATCCCCGCCGCCGAGCTCGCGGCCGCCATGGGCATCAAGCTCTACACCATCGGCCTCGGCAAGAACGAGCCGGCCATCCTGCCGCAGTTCGACCGCCGCACCGGCAAGCTCAACCGCGACGTCTTCGGGAAGATCATCCCGATGATGACGATGAACCCGGCCAACTACGAGATGCTCGAGAAGATGGCCAAGATCGGCCGTGGCCGCTTCTACCGCGCCCTCGACCACGAGCAGCTGCAACGCGTCTACGAGGAGATCGACCGCCTGGAACGCACCGAGGTCAAGATCCGCGAGACGGTCACCTACGAGAGCCACCGCCAGGCTTGGATGCTGGTCGCGCTCGCCTTCCTGCTCGCCGAGCTCCTCGGCGCGCTCCTCCGCCCGCGCGCGCCCTGAGCCATGGACTTCGCCGATCTCCACTTCGAGCGCCCCTGGCTCCTGCTCCTCGCCGTCGCCGGCGCCGCCGCGCTCCTCGCCGGCCTGCGCTGGACGGAGGCGCGACGCCGGCGCGGCCTGGCCGACTTCGCCGCGGCCCGCCTGCTGGCCCGCCTGACCGCCGGCTACTCCGCCGCCCGCCGCCTCACGAAGGACGTCGCCCTCGCCCTGGGCGCCGCCTTGCTCGTCGCCGCCCTGGCCGGCCCGCGCTGGGGTCGCGAGGCGCAGGAAGCCAAGGTCGCCGCCGAGGACGTCGTGTTCGTCCTGGACGTCTCGAAGTCCATGCTCGTCGCGGACATGCGGCCCAACCGCCTCGCCCGCGCCAAGACCTCCATCGCCAACTTCATCCGCCGCAAGGGCACCGGCAGCGTCGGGCTCGTCGCGTTCGCCGGTTCCGGCTTCCTCCAGTGTCCGCTGACGCGCGACTACGACGCCTTCTTCCGCACCCTCGAGGAGACCGACCCCTCGAGCATCCAGGTCCCGGGCACCGACCTCGGTCGCGCGCTCGCCGAGGCCGAGATGGCCTTCGCGCCGAACCGCAACCGCAAGCTGGTCATCCTGCTGACCGACGGCGAGGACCTCGAGGCGGGCGGCGTCGACACCGCCAAGAAGCTCGCGCGGCAGGGTCTCGTCGTGCACACCGTCGGCGTCGGCACGCCCGCCGGCGGCACCATCACCGTGATCAACGACGTCGGCGCGGCCGACACCCTCAAGAGCGGCGGGCAGGAAGTGCTCAGCCGGCTCGACGAGGACACCTTGGCGAAGGTCGCCGAAGCCACCGGCGGGCGTTACGTGCGCCTCGGCCAGGCCGGCGAAGGCATGGAAGCCCTGCGCCTCGCCATCCAGGCCGGCACCGACGCGACCGGCGCCACCCGCCGCGGCATCCCCCGGGAGGAATGGTTCCTCACCCTCGCCCTGCTCCTCCTCGTGGCGGAATCCCTCCTTTCCACCCGCCGTCCCTCCGCGCCATGAAGTCCCTGCTGCCCTTGCTCCTCGCGGCTTCCCTCCTGGCCGCCGAACCGCCGGCCGACGACCTGAACCGGCTCGACGCGCGCGAATTGCATAATCGCGGCACGCGGCGGCTCGCCGACGGCGACCTTCCGGGCGCCGAGGAGGCGCTCCGCGCCTCGCTGGGCCGCGATATCGACGAACTGCGGCCGCCGGCGCTGCACAACCTCGGTCACGTCCGCTTCGGCAAGGGCCGGGCGACCCTCGGCGGCAAGACCACCGGCGACGTCACCGAGCTGTCCATCGCGCGCTCCTACCTCGAGGCGGCGGACGCGGACATCGCCGACATGCAGGACCAGATCACGCATCTCGACCGGGCGAAGGCCGCGGGGAAGACCCCGGACTACGTGCCGGCCGTCGCCGCGCTCGGCCAGGGCATCGACACCTACCGGACCGTCAAGAAACTGATCCCGAAGGAGGAGGCCATGCTCGCCAAGCGCGCCGGCGTCGTCGCCGCCTGGACGCGCTCCGTCGGCGACTTCCGCGGGGCCCACGAGCTCGACCCGGCCGACGCCGCCTCGCGGGCCAACGCCGACGCCATCGACGAGCTGCTCCGCGCGTTGGAACGCGAGACGCGCCAGCTGGCCGAGGCGGTCGAGGCGCAGCGCCGCAAGCAGGAGGAGCTCCGCGAGGTGATCAAGGATCTGATCAAGCGCATCCCCGACGACAAGCTGCCGCAGAACGCCGAGGGCGAGTCGGACGACGACGAGAATTTCCTGCCCGAGGACCGGCAGAAGCCCGGCCAAGGCGGCGGCAAGCGCGAGCCCAAGGCGGGCGAGGAACAGAAGATGACGGAGCAGGAGGCCCGCGGCGCGCTCGAGGGCCTGAAGAACGAGTTCGGCCGCAAGATGCCGGCCGGCGAGAAGCCCGGTGGCGACGGCAAGCCCGGCAAACCCAACGCCAAGAAAGGCAAGGACTACTGAGATGGTCTCCCGTTCCCTGCGCCTGCTCGCCTGCCTCCTCGCGTTCGCCGTCGTCCGCGCCGAGGACTACGTGAGTTGGGAGATGACCCCGGCGGTGGCCGGCCCCGGCCAGCCGTTCCGCCTCCAGGTCCGCATCGAGTCCGACGTCATCCTCGGGCCCGCCGACCGCGTCGGCCGCGAGCTCAAGCCCCCGCGCGGGATGGCGCTGCGTTTCTCCGGGCAGGTCTTCCGCGCCAACACCACCGAGGCCACGCTCAACTTCTCCGGCGTCGCCCCCGAGGAGGAAGGCGCCCACGTCATCCCCGCCTTCAACATCCGTTTCCCCGCCAAGTTGATCCAGATCCCGGCGATGACCGTGAACGTCAGCGCCGCGACCGGTTTCCGCAAAGGCGGCCAGGCCCGCGCCGAGCTCGTCATGCCCGAACGGACCTATTACGTGGGCGAACGCATCCCCGGCGCGATCCAGCTCAAGGGCAGCGAGCAGGAGCTGGTCACCGGGTCCTTCGGGATCGAATGCGAGGCCGAAGGCTTCACCTTCCAGCAGACCGGGCCGCGCAACGAGGAGCTCCCCAACGGCCAGGGCGTGCAGACCGGTTTCGAGCTGACCCCGATCCGCACCGGCACGACCGAGGTCACGATCAACGGCATCATGCTCGTGAACTCCGGCGGACTGGGAGGGTTCTCGTCGCAGGGCCGCGACCGCCCCTTCACCTTCCGCCGGCGCGTGACCGTCGAGCACGTCCCCGAGACCGGCCGACCGGTCGAATGGACCGGCGCCATCGGCCGCTTCCTCGCCGAATCCGTCACGGTCTCGAACAGCAAGCCCGAGGTCGGCGAACCCATCCGCCTGCGCGCGATCCTCGCCGGCGAAGGCAACCTCGACCGCATCCTGCGGCCCGAGCTCGCGGGTTCCGAGACCTGGGACGTCGTCCCGGGGAACGACCGGCGCTTCCACCGCGCGGAGGACCAGCGGTCGTTCACCTACACGCTGGTGCCGCGCCTGCCGGGCAAGCTCCTGACCCCGCCGATCCGCTTCGCGGTCTTCGACCCCGAGACCAAGACCTTCCAGCGCCTCGAGTTCGCCGCGCAGGAAGTCAACGTCACCGGCAACGCCCCCGCGAAGGTCGAGCTGGTGACGATGGATCCGGGGGCCGCCGCAGGCTCCGCCCCGAAGGCCTTGAGCGGCCTCGCCACCCCGGCTCCGGCCCCGGGCGGCCTGCTCCACCCGGCGGTCCGCGCCGTCACGCCCCTGGCCGCCTCGCAGCCTTTCTGGATGACGAACGCCGCCCTGGTGACGCTCGGGCTCGCGCTCTTCGCGGCCGCGGGCTGGACGGCCTACCTGCTCGCCCACCCCGAGATCCTCGCCCGTGCGCGCGCCCGTCGCGCCGTGCGCGCCTGCCGGCGCGAAGCCGCGGCCGCGAGCGATGACCTGACCTTCGCGCGCGCCTGCGTCCGCGGGCTCCGCGCGGGTTGCGCGCCGTGGCTCGAGGCGACGCCCGAGGCGCTGACGCAAGGCGACATCCGCCGCGTGCTGCCGCAGGCCGACGCCGCCCTGCTCGACCGTCTTTTCCGGCGCGCCGACGCCGACAAGTTCGGCGCGCCGTCCGCGACGCCCTTGCTGGCCGAGGCCGCCGTCCTCGACACCTGGCTCGCCGAACTGGAGGCACGCCGATGAGGACCTGCCTGCTCTGGCTCGCGGTCTTCCTGGCCGGCCCGCTCATGGCCGCCCCCGCCGATGGCCTGGCCTCCGGCCAGGCCGCCTACGCCGCCGGCGACTTCGTCGGCGCCGTCGAGAAATGGCAGGCGGAAGTCACCGCGCACGGCGCCACCGCCGGCCTGCTCGCGGCGCTCGGCAACGCGGAATGGAAACTCGGCCGCAAGGGCCGCGCGATGCTCTGTTGGGAACGCGCCCTGCTCCTCGACCCGCGCGACCCGGTCGCGACCGCGGGCATCCGCCACGCGCAATCGGCGGGCGGCACGGAGCGCCCCGCCCTGACCTGGGCGGAGAGCTACGCCTCCTTCCTCGGGGCCGACACCTGGCTGCTCCTGGCCACCGGCTCGTTCTGGGTCGTGGTGCTCTGCCTGCTGATTCCCCGCCTCCGCCGCCGCGCGCCCGCCGATTGGCAGGAGAAGGCGGTCGTCGCCGGGGCCACGCTCTTCCTGCTGACCTTGCCGGCGCTCTGGGGCGCCCACGTCTACGCGCGGCGCGCCGTCGTCCGCCAGGCCGACGTCTTCCTGCGGCTCACGCCGACGGCCCGCGGCGAGCCGGTCGGGGGCGTCGCCGAAGGCGATGTGGTCCGCGCGGAACGGCCGTTCGGCGAGTATGTGCGCGTCACGACCGCCGAGGGTAAGAGCGGCTGGCTGCAGGCGCGCGAGCTCGAGACGCTCTGGGGCGGCGGCCTGCCCGCCGATCTCGACCGGAAAGCCGCGCCTTGAGCCCTTTCGCTTGGACAAAGCGGGCGGGACGGCTTGGATGATGCGGTGCGCATCCTCGACCGCCACGTCCTGACCGAGACCGTCGTCGCCGGCGGGATCGCCACGGGGGCGTTCGTCTTCGTGATGGTGGCCGGCAATTTCCTGCAGCAGGTGGCGGGCGCCATCGCCACGGGCCGCGTGGGCGGGGTCGAAGGTCTCGAGCTCGTGGTGCTCCTCTTCCCCGGCGTCCTCCCGTACGCGCTCCCCATGGGCATGCTGACCGGCGTCCTGATGGCCTTCGGCCGGATGGGTTCCCAGCACGAGATCACCGCGATGAAGGCGAGCGGCCGCGCCTTGGGGCGCATCGCGCTCCCCGCGCTCCTGCTCGCCGCCAGCCTGGCTTTGCTCTCGGCCTGGCTCAACCTGGAGGTCGCGCCCGCCGCCAACGACCGCTACCATCACATCCTCTCCGGCTCCGCCCAGGAGAACCCCGCCGCGATCCTGACCCCGGGCCAGGTCAACCAACGCATCCCCGGCGTGCTGCTCCGCGCCGGCGCGCGCGATGGCGAGCTGCTCAGCGATTTCTGGCTCTGGCGCAAGGACACCAACGGCCGGATCGTGCAATCCATCCACGCCCGGGAAGCCCGGCTGACCCCGGTCGAAGGCGCGGATGGCAAGACCCTGCTCCGGGTGACGATGACCGACGCGCGCATGGAGTCTCGCGGCGCCGGCAACCAGGACCGCGCGGCGCCGGCCGCGTTCGCGACCGCGCGGACGACGACCTTGGAGTTTCCCGCCGGCACCCTCTTCCAGGAAGGCCGCGGCGGGCGTAAACTGCGCTGGCTGACGCTCGCCGAGCTGCTCGAGGCCATCGAGCACGGCTGGCAGACCACGCCGGCCTCGCCACCCGCCGAGATCGCCAAGGGCAAGATGATGGCCCGGACCCAGCTGATGTCGCACCTGGCCTCCGCCTTCTCCATCTTCTCGCTCTCGCTCCTCGCCGTGCCCCTGGCCGTGCGCGTCGGCCGTTCGGAGACCTTCGTCAACGCGGTCATCGCCCTGGGCGTGGCCCTGAGCTACTTCCTCCTCACCGAGATGGCCAAGGTGAAGAACCCGGAACTGCGGCCGGACCTCCTGATCTGGCTGCCGAACCTGGCCGTGGTGGCGATCGCCGTGGGCATGCTCCGCCGCGCTTCGCGGCACTGAGCGCTCAGCGGTCGCGCTTGTACCAGGCGAAGAAGGCCAGGCCCATGTTGACCAACGAGAACAGCTCGTTGAAGCCCTTCATGATGGAGGCGCCGAGCACCATGTCGTCCGCCGCGCTCAGCCAGCAGACGCGCGGCGCGAGCCGGTAGGTCTCGTAGATCGGGTGCTCGCCGAAGATGAGCCCGAGCCAGAGCGGGAGGTCGGCGATCATGAGCGCGAACGCGTAGACGATGGCGAACCCGAACCCGATGCGGGGCAGCACGGTCGAGCGGGACAGCAAGGGCCACACCATGAGGATGGCGGGCAGGAACATCGACCAATGCTCGAGGATGTGCAGCGGTCGGCTGCGCAGCGCCGCCTCGTAGCACTCGGGGAAATGCCAGACGATGAAGATGAAGGAGAAGACGACGCCGGCGGTCACCGGGTGGACGAGCCGCCGGAGGACGGCGGTCACGCGCGGGTGGGCGCGCAGGAAGGCGTCCGTCATCGCCGGCGGCAGGCCGAGCACGATGAGCGGGGCCGCGATGTAGATGAGCAGCATGTGCTGCAGCATGTGCGCGGACAGGAGGAAGGATTCCCCGAGCTGGTCGAGGGGCGACCCGACCGCCAGGTAGGCGACGACCACGCCGGCATGGAAGCAGACCGCCGAGCCGACCGGGTAGGCGGCGCCGGCCGGGGCCCACCGCGCGCGCCCCGGGCCCACCGCCAAGGCGTACAGCCAGGAGGCGCCCACCACCACGAGCAGCAGGAGCGGCTCGGTATGCCAGTGGAGCGGGATGTTCATCGTCCCTTTTGAATCCAGTCCGGGTCCGGCTCGCAAGCCAAGGCGGCGAACCAGTGGGCGCGGCGGGCCGCGGCGCCGAGCTCGGTCCCCCTGAAGCGTGTGGCCAGCTGGCGGTAATAAGGCTGGGCGGCGGTCGGCTCCATGTACTTCAGCAGACCACCGGCGAACTGCAGGATCCTGGATCCTGCCACATCGTCGTCCGGCAGGAGCTCGGCCGCCAGTCCGGCGAGCCGGGCGACCCCGTAGCGGGCTGAGCGATGGGCGCGGTCCGGGCGGACGAGGTTGGCGGCGATCCACGCTTGGACGCGGGCCTGTTCGTCCGGACCAGGCGGGGCGAGGAGCGACTCCGCCTCGTCGCCGATCGGCTGGATGCGCGAGCGCGGCAGACCACCGGCATCATGCCAGAGCAGCGCCTTGTCGTCCTTGGCATCGTCGGAATAATCGGCGCTGGAGGTCCACTCCGGCCCGAACTCGCAGAACTGCGTCACATCGCCCAACTCGCGCAGCACGAGCGCCGCGCGCCAATAGGCGTCGGCGCGGTCGCGCTTCGCGCGGGCGGGGTTCGTCGCGCGGGTCAGCAACTCGAGGTAATGGGCGAAGGCCGGCCGGACCTCCGCCGGGTAATAAGGCAGCGCCTCGGCGGCGCGACCGGCGCGGAAGAGACGGCGGGCGAGCAGATGACGGATCTCCTGCGCCGGCGGCAGCGGCGTGCACTCCTCCGGTTGCTCGTCGGGCTTCGCGCCGGCGGGTTTGCTCCGGGGCTTGCCGACCGGCGGATCCTCCGGCCACTCCCGGTCCACGTAGGTCTTGAGCTCCTCGATGGTCAGCACGCACTCGGCGATGTAGGCGAAATCTTTGGTCTGCCCGGTCCGGTAGAAATGACCGAGCGCCTCGAGATAGCGACCCTGCGCGAGCAACAAGGTGGCCAGCTCCGAGCGGGCCTTGGCGAGCTGACTCGCGGCGGGGTCCGATGAATCGAAGCGGTAGGCGGCGAGCCGGTCTCCGTCGGCGCCGACGAGGCGCGCGGCGGTCCGTTCGTCGATGAACTC
>JBEGOO010000086.1:0-4510 GCA_041182045.1 Verrucomicrobiota bacterium | reverse complement strand
GCTTCTTCCTTGGCCTGCGCCTGGCTGCTGAGCACGGGCTGGGCGAAGAGACGGCTGTCGGCGAGCTTGGCGACGTAGCCCTCGTTGATGAGGAACTGGAGGTCGGCGGCGACGCGGCCCTTGGCCTCGTCGGAACCTTCGGCGCCGGCGAGGGCGGTCACGATGTCCTTGGTCTGCTGGCCGCCTTCCTTGTCGAGGGCGTCCAGGATCTTCTGCATCGAATCGCTGAAGGTCTGCTTCGGGTCGCGGCAACGGCGACGGACGCCGCAGACGTAGGTGATGCCCTTCGAGCCCTTCTTGTAGAGGTGGAACCCTTCCTTGCGCAAGCGGCCGCGGATGCCGTTGGCGGTGTCGAGCGGGAACTCGCGCTGGTTCTCGAGGAAGAAGCGGACGGAGTCGCGGAGCGGGCCGGCGGGCATCTCCTCCAGCAGGCGGCCGGCGAAGCGCACCCACGGGTGGGACTTCACGACGAGATCCTTGCGGAAGGCCTGCAGGAAGCCGCGGGCGGCGTCGAGGTTCTCGAGACGCTCGGGTTCGCCTTCCTGGCGGTCCTTGGGCACGTACTCGCTGCGCGAGGACATGGACTTGAGCCACGCGTCGATCGCCTCCTGCTCGCGGACCATCTCCAGGCCCGCCTTGAAGCGGTCGAAGGAGCTGTTGGGGCAATGGCGGGCGTGGTGCTCGCGGAGGGCGCGCTGGTAGTTGTGGTGGGTCGGCGAGCCGAGGATGACGCCGGTCTGCTTGCAGCGGGCGACCATCTGGAACGCGCCCTTCGGGGCCTCGACCTCGACCTGCACGACGTCGAAGAACTTGTCGAGGTGGCGCGACATCACGTGCTGGATGGCCTCGCCTTCGGAGAGGAAGGGCATGCCGTCGGGGATGGACACGCTGAGCGTGGCGTCCGGGCGCTGCTCGTGGTCGAGCGGGCGGATGACGACGGAGAGGCGGTCCTCCTTGTCGAGGATCAGCTTGGCCACGTCGAACAGCGCGTAGGTCATGGCGCTCTTCTTCATCGCGCCGCCCAGCAGCTCGAACTTCTCGTCGTCGGGGAAGAAGGCCACGGACACGCAGGGACGGAAGGGGGCTTCCTCCTGCCAGCGGGACGGGCCGCGATCGTCGCGGCGGGGTCCGTCGCGGCGGGGTCCGCGGTCATCGCGACGCGGGCCGCCGTCACGGGGCGGGCCTTTGCGGTCGCCACCGCCGACGCGGGGGCGGTCGCCGCCGAAACGCGGGCGGTCGCCGCGGTCCTCGCGACCGGCGCCCCGGCCTCCGCTGACCTTCTCGGCGGGGCCGTTGACCCAGGATGGGCCGAAACCAAGCGAGGACAGCCCCAGATCGAGGGAAGGGTCCTTGGGAGGGGTGTTCTCGGCCGATTCGGAAGACATTGCGGAAAAGAGCGTTTAGAAAGAAGTTCGTTTGGCAAGCGTTGGCATGAGCGGTTTTTTCTTGCACCCGTCGTCGGGAGTTCCAGCGTGCACCTTCCCCTTTGCTCAGGTGGTGGAATGGCAGACACGCATGCTTGAGGTGCATGTGCCGCAAGGTGTCCGGGTTCAAGTCCCGGCCTGAGCACCAAATATCCGCAGGGCCGGTTCAAAAACGAACCGGCCCTGTTTTTTGTTCCCTTGCGGCGACTCTCCCGCAAAACAGAGGCATGGCTCCGCAGGACCGGCTCGACGTACTCATCCTTGGCTCCGGCGGCCGTGAGCATGCGTTGCTCAAGGCCTGCCTCCGGAGTCCGCGCGTGGCGAAGGTCCGCGTCGCCCCCGGCAACGGCGGCATGGCGCTCGAGGCCGAGTGCCTGGACGTCGACGCCGCCGATCCCGCCGCCGTGCTCGGGCTCGTCCGCCGCACCGGGGCCAACTTCGTGATCGTCGGCCCGGAAGTCCCCCTCGCCGCCGGCGTGGTCGACGTCCTCGAGGCCGCGGGCATCCCGGCCTACGGCCCGCTCGCCGCCGGCGCCCGGCTCGAGGCCAGCAAGGCCTTCAGCAAGGATTTCATGGTGCGCCATCGCGTGCCCACCGCCGCTTCGGAGACCTTCCGCTCCTTGGCGCCGGCCCTTGAATACGTGCGCAAGCAGCCGGTCCCCATCGTCATCAAGGCCTCGGGTCTGGCGGCGGGGAAGGGCGTCGTCATCGCCACCACGCACGCCGAGGCGGAGGCCGCCTTGCGCGACATGATGGAGACCAAGGTTTTCGGCGCCTCCGGCGACGAGGTCGTCATCGAGGAGTTCATGCAGGGCGAGGAAGCGTCCATCATGCTCATGGTCTGCGGCGAGGAGTACCTCATGCTCCCGCCCAGCCAGGACCATAAGCGGGTGGGCGAGGGCGACACCGGCCTCAACACCGGCGGCATGGGCGCCTACGCCCCCACCACCGTCGTCACCCCCGAGGTCGAACGCCGGCTCCGCGAGGAGATCATCGTCCCGACGCTGCGCGGCCTGAAGGCCGACGGCATCGACTACCGCGGCACTTTGTACGTCGGCATCATGGTCACCGCCGCCGGCCCCAAGGTCGTCGAGTTCAACGTCCGTTTCGGCGATCCCGAGTGCCAGGTGCTCATGCCTTCCCTCGAGACCGACCCGGTCCAGATCATGGAGGACATCGCCCACGGGCGGTTCCGTCCGGCCGCCGTGAAACTGCGCCCCGGCGCCACGATCATCGTGGTCCTCGCCGCCGGCGGTTATCCGGGCGAGATCCGCAAGGGCGACGCGATCGCCTTGCCGGCGGAGCTGCCCGCCGGCGTCGACATCGTCCATGGCGGCACCAAGCGCCTCCCCGACGGGCGAGTCGTCACCACCGGCGGTCGCGTCCTCGGCGTCGTGGCCCACGGTCCGACGCTCCAGGAGGCCGCCCGGCGCGCCTACGCCGTCGTGCCGCAGGTCAAGTTCGAGGGCTGTCATTACCGTCGGGACATCGGCCACCGCCAGCTGAAGCGTGACGGCGCCCTCTGAACGCTTGAACGGGCCGGAAAGCCCCGCATCGTGACCGCATGGCCGTCCCGCGCGACACCGTCACGTTCGTCTGCACCGGCAACACCTGCCGGAGCCCGATGGCGGAAGGTCTGCTGCGGGCGGCGCTCGCCAAACGCGGCGGTCCCGCGCTCGCCCACCTGAAGGTCGCCTCCGCCGGGCTGGCCGCGCACGCCGGCGACGCCGCCTCCATCCATTCCGTGAAGGCCATGCAGCGCATCGGCCTCGACATCGGGCCCCACCGCAGCCGACTGCTCTCGCAGGCCGAGCTCGACCGGAGCGCGGTGATTTTCGCCATGACGGACTCGCATCTCGATGCCTTGGCGCAGCGCTTCGACCGCCTACCGGAGGCCGTCCTGCTGCTGCGCGACGTCCTGCCGCCCGAGGCCCCGCGCGCCATCCCCGATCCGTTCGGCGGCGATTACCGGGCCTACGAGGATTGCCGCGATTCCATGGTTGAAGCGATGCCCGCGATGCTGGAGTTTCTGCGGAAGCATTTCTCCCGATGACCCCGGCCTCCACTCTCTCCTTCGGCAGCGACCACGGCGGCCTCGCCTTGCGCCGCGACCTCATCGCCGCGCTCCGGGCCCAGGGCCACGCCATCCTCGATCGCGGGACCGAGACCGACGCTTCCTGTGATTATCCCGACTACGCCCACGCCGTCGCGGCCGATGTCGTCGCCGGTCGCGCTAAATTCGGCATCCTGGTCTGCACCACGGGTATCGGCATCTCCATCGCGGCCAACAAGGTGCCGGGCATCCGCGCCGCCTTGGTCCAGAGCGCCGACGCCGCCGGCCTGAGCCGCCGGCATAATGACGCGAACGTCCTATGTTTCGGGGCCAAATATGTGGACCTCCCGCTCGCCTTGGCGTGCGTCGAGGCTTTCCTGTCGGCCGAGTTCGAGGGTGGCCGCCACTGCCGCCGCGTCGACAAAATGGAGCCCGGCCGCTGAGCGCCCGTCTTTTCCGTTGCCAATCCTCCCCTAACTTCCTGCCTTTTCAAATACCGCCATGACCGCCATCCGCCGCATCCCGCTCGCCCAGCTCGACCCCGAGATCGACGCCCTGATCAAGTCCGAGCTCAAGCGCCAGCAGACCCACATCGAGCTCATCGCCTCCGAGAATTTCACCCTCCCGGCGATCATGGAGGCCCAGGGCAGCGTCCTGACCAACAAGTACGCCGAAGGCTACCCCGGTAAGCGCTGGTACGGCGGCTGCGAGTTCGTCGACACCGTCGAGCAGCTGGCCATCGACCGCGCCAAGAAGCTCTTCGGCGCCGACCACGCCAACGTCCAGCCGCACTCCGGCAGCCAGGCCAACGCCGCCGTCTACTTCGCCACCATCAAGCCCGGCGACAAGATCCTGACGATGAACCTGTCGCACGGCGGGCACCTCACGCACGGCAACTCCGCCAATTTCTCGGGCAAGCTCTACACCGTCGTCCACTACGGCGTGGGCGCCGACGGCCGCATCAACTACGACGAAGTCGAGGAGATGGCCAAGCGCGAGAAGCCCAAGATGATCACCGTCGGCGCTTCCGCCT
>JBEGOO010000085.1:0-3326 GCA_041182045.1 Verrucomicrobiota bacterium | reverse complement strand
GTGCCGATCGTCGAGGCCATGGCCGCGCTCGTCGCGGTCGACCACTGGCTCCGCGACCGCGGCCAGAACGCCCCCTTCGGCCGCTGCGGCCGCAAGGCATGAAGCCCCTCATCCTCATCCTCGGCCTGCGCGGCTCCGGCCGCCTCGCCGTCGCGCGCGAGCTCGCCGAGAACGGCTGGTCCGACGGCAAGCGTATCCGCACGTTCCGCGAGGCCCGCGAGGCGGAGGCCGGCGCCGCCGACACCTGGTCATTCGACGCGGGCGCGGCCACCCTCCCCTCGCCCGGCGACGCCGACGCGGGGATCCTTATCACCCATGGGACGGCTTCCGCCGTCGACCAGATGGAGGCGCTCCACCGCGCCCTGCCCGCCGCGGGCTGGCAGGTGCAACGCATCGTGACGGTGGTGGACTGCCCGCTGACCGCGCGCCACCCGGAGGTCGCGAAGTGGCTCGAGCCTTGCGTGCACTTCGCCGACGTCGTGGTGCTCAACCGCCGCTGGGAGGTGCCGGGCCAATGGGTGAACAAGTTCCTGGAGCCCTACGAGGCCGACTTCTACCCCTGCCTGTTCGTCAACCTGCTCAAGAACGGGACGCTCTCCAACCCGGCGATGCTCATCGAGGGCGAGCCGCTGCGCCGGACGCACATCTTCGACGACATCGACGCGGTGGACGAGATGGAGTTCGACGAGGACAACCTGCCCGACGAGCCGTTCGACCTCGTGCGGCAGCCGGACAAGTACTTCGCGCGCGACGACCTGGGCCGCCGCGTGATCCTCGTCGCGGACGTGAACGAGATCCTGCGGATCGAGCAACGGGCCTGATCCTCGCATGCGGGCCCTGATCGCGACGTACGCCTGGCTCCTCGCCCGCCTGCCGGAGGCGTTCGCCCGCGCCAACGCCGCGGCGCTCGGCCTCCTGCTCTGGGTCCTGCGCCGGCGCGTCATCCGCGGCAATCTCCGCGCG
Organism: Verrucomicrobiota bacterium; assembly: GCA_041182045.1. Classification (GTDB taxonomy): domain Bacteria; phylum Verrucomicrobiota; class Verrucomicrobiia; order Opitutales; family UBA953; genus UBA953. The sequence goes on along the minus strand of JBEGOO010000085.1, from coordinate 2,363 downwards.
GCTTTCCCCGACCGGGACGAGGCCTGGGTGCGCCGGATCGGCCGCCTCTCCTGCCGACGCGCGGCCGAGATGGGGCTCTTCTCCATCGTCTCGCCAAAGCTGTCCGACGAAGAGGTCCGCGCCCGCGTGCAGGTCGACCCGGGCGTGCTCGCGGGACCGGCCCGCCTGACGCCCGACGTGGGCGGGACCGTCCTCTTCGTCCCGCACTTCACCTTGATGGAGATGATGACCGCCGCGACGCTGGCGGCGCCCGCGCTGGGGGGCCGGCCGTGGATCGTGCTCTACCGGCCGCTCAACCAGCCGGCGGCCGACGCGTGGGTCAAGGGCGCCCGGGAACGCTTCGGCATGCGCCTGGCCTCGCGACGCGACGGTTTCGGCCAGGTCATGCGCGCCGTCCGCGAAGGCGGCGTGGGCTGCGTGCTGTTCGACCAGAAATCCCAGATCGGCTCGCGGCTGGACTTCCTCGGCCGCCCCGCCGTCGTGACGGAGCTGCCCGGCCTCATCGCGCAACGGCACCGGGCCGCGGCGCGCGTCTTCTGGGCGGAACGCCGCGGCTTCTGGCGCTGCACGCTGCGCAGCGAGGCGTTGCACGCGACCGACGCGGTCGGGCTGACGCGCGAATCCAACGCGTGGCTCGAGACGCGGCTCCGCTCGTCCGACGAGGCCTGCGCGGACTGGCTGTGGGCCCATGACCGTTGGCGCCACGGGGGCATCGACGGGCTCAAGGACCTCGGGGCCTGAGCCTTACTTGGCGGCCGCGGGGGCGGCGGCGGGCTCGTCCTTGCGACGCTTCCCGTCCTCCTTCTTGTCGCCGGACTTGCCCTTGCCGAAGTCGCCCGCGTATTTCTCCGCGAGCTTGTGGATGTAATCCTGGCGCTCCTCCGGGCTCAACGCGAGGAACCGGGTGCGTTCCTCGTTGGCCTGGTCGGGGGCGAGGGTCTTGAGGTGATGCTCGAGCAGGCGGGAACTGAAACCGCGCTCACGCATCTCCTTCATGATCTTCGGGCGCTCCTCCGGAGAGGCCTGCTCGTACTTGGCGAGGCGCGTGGCGTAGTCCGCGCGGGCCTCGGGGGACATGCGCTCGAGCCGCTCGATCGCCATCCGGATGCGCGACAGGCGTTCGGGCGGAAGTTCCAGGATCCGGCGGATCGTCTGGACCTCCTCGAGGGACGGCAAGGACTCGGCCCCGCGCGGCGGGGCGCCCGCCGGACGGGCGGGGTTCTCGCCCTCGGCGGCGAAGGCGAACGGGGCGAGGACGCAGGTGAGCAACAAAGCGGGACGCATGGGGCTCAGAGGTCCGGGGTGATCAGCGCGTCGACGACCGTGTGGCGGTCGACCACCGGGGTCAGGACGGCGAGTTCGTCGGCGAACCCGAGGAGATCGGCGAGCTGCGCGGACTCGTCGCTGGCGGCGAGGGCGCGGGTGCGCTGGGCCAGGGAGTCTTCGCCTCGGCCGGACAAGATCAGGAGCGCGAGGAAGCAGGCGGCGGCGGTCGTCAGGCCGGAGGCCCAGCGGACGAGGCGACGCTGGCGGCGGTCCGCCTGGACGGCGAGGACGGCCCGGGCGGCGAAGCCGGCGACGGGCACGGACCGGCCCGGAGCCAACGCGCGGGCGAGGTCCTGGTCGAAGTCATGTCCGGCGGGCTGGTTCATCGGTCGGTTCATAGGTGAAACCCCGCGGGGGCGGGCAAGTTGCAGGCTTCAGGAGGGGTCATAATGGTCTTTCAAAAGTTCGCGCAGGCGGGTCCGGGCACGGTGGATCCACGTCTTGACCGAGGAAACCGGGGCTTCCATGGCCACGGCGATCTCCTCGTAGGGCATCTCCTGCTGCACCAGCAGGAGAATCGCCGTCTTCTGCTCGGACGGCAACAGGGCCACGGCCTGGCGGAAAGCCTCGTCCAGCTCGGTCACCCGGCGGGCGGAGTCATGGCTCCCGTCCCCGGGCTCCGGGGCCGAATCCAGGGCGCTGGTCGGCTTGCGGCCGCGTCGGCGCCACTCGTTGAGGACCAGGTTGTGCGCGATGTGGATCAGGTAGGTCGTCAGCTTCGCCTCGGGGCGCCAGCGGGACGCGGCCCGATGCAGGCGGATGAAGACCTCCATCGCCAGCTCTTCCGCGGTCGCCTGGGAGCCGACTTCCGAGCGCAGGTAGCCGACGAGCCGGGCGTGATGGCGATGGACCAGCATCCGCAGGGCGTCGTCGTCCCCGGAAGCGACGAGCGCCATCAGGCGCTTGTCCTCCTCGTCGTCCGGGAGCGTGGACTCTTCCTGGGACATCGGCAGGGATTTAAACCGCGAAGGGGCGCAAAGGTTGCCGACGGCGGGGCCGCGGATTCACTTCTTGGGGGCGGGCGCCGGCTTGGCGAG
>JBEGOO010000084.1:0-3688 GCA_041182045.1 Verrucomicrobiota bacterium | reverse complement strand
CGTCGCGGAACGCCTGCCGGACGCGGGGGGCGGCGAGACCGACGGGGCCGGCGCCCTGCGCCAGCCGCATCAGCATCGTCTCGACCTGGTCGTCCAAGTGGTGCGCGGTGACCAGCAACCGGACGGACTGGACGGCGCGTTGCGCGCGCAAGAAACCGTCGCGCTCCGCGCGCAGCTCGGCCTCGGCGGCCGGGCCGGTCGCCCCGCGCGTCCCGAGCGTGAAAGGCACCCCGAGCCCGGCGCACAACGCCGCGCAGAACCGCGCGTCCCCCGTCGAGGCCTCGCCGCGCACCCGGTGGTCGAAATGCCAGGCCCGCAGCCGCGGGCGCACCGCCTCATCGGCCCAGAGCGCGAGCAAGGCGTAGACCGAATCCGCGCCCCCCGAGAGGGCCACCGCGATCGGTCCGGCGAGGTCCGCCGGCGGCGCCGGCAACCGCGGCAGGCGCGCGGCGGCCGCGCGCAAGGCGTCGGGACTGGGCAGGCGGTCGGGCACGCGACCAGCCTAGGTCGCGGCGCGACGCTGCCAATCCAAAGCCGTCCTCAGAACGACAAGGTGTCCTTGCCGTACCACCGGCGCAGGGCCGCGGGGACGCGGACGGTTCCGTCGGGCTGGAGGTTGTTCTCGAGGATCGCGGCCAGGACGCGCGGCAGGCCGAGCCCGGAGCCGTTGAGCGTGTGGACGAACTCCGGCTTGCCGTCCTTCGGGCGGAAACGGATGCCCGCGCGACGGGCCTGGAAATCGGTGAAGTTCGAGCAGCTCGACACCTCGAGCCAGCGCTTCTGGCCGCCGGCCCAGACCTCGAGGTCGTACTGCTTGCTGTGCGAGAAACCGATGTCGCCGGCGCAGATGAGCAGCACGCGGTAAGGCAGCTCGAGCTTCTGGAGCAGGCGCTCGGCGTCGCCGCGCAGCAGCTCCAGCTCGTCGAACGACTTGTCCGGGTGGACCCACTTCACGAGCTCGACCTTGTCGAACTGGTGCAGGCGGTTGAGGCCGCGGACGTGGGCGCCCCAGCTGCCGGCCTCGCGGCGGAAACAGGGCGTGTAACCGGCCCGCTTCACCGGCAGGGCGGCCTCGTCGAGGATCTCGTCGCGGAAGAAGTTCGTCACCGGCACCTCGGCCGTCGGGATCAGGTAGAAGTCGTCGGTCTGCGCGTGGTACATCTGCCCTTCCTTGTCGGGCAGCTGGCCGGTGGCCGTGGCGCTGGCGGCGTTGACGAGCAACGGCGCGTGGACCTCGGTGTAGCCGTTGGCGCCGGCCTCCTCGAGGAAGTACTGGATCAGCGCGCGGACGAGGCGGGCCATGTCGCCGACGTAGAACGGGAAGCCCGCGCCGGTCACCTTCACGCCGCGTTCGAAGTCGATCGCCTTGTTGAACCAGGCGATGTCCCAGTGCGGCTTGGCCGCCGGGGAGATGAGCTTGGCATGGTCGCCCCACTCGAGCACGACCTGGTTGTCGGCCTCGGTGCGGCCCGCGGGCACGGTGTCGTGCGGGATGTTCGGGACGGACAGCGCGACGGCCTTCATCCGTTCCTCGGCCTCGGCGACCTTCTTCTCGAGTTCCTTCACCTTCGCGGAGGCGGCCTTCATCTCGGCGACCTTGGCCTGGAATTCCGGCGAACCCTTGGGCATCGCGGCCATCTCCTTGTTCGCGGCGTTCTGCGCGGAACGCGCCACCTCGAACTCGGCGACCGCGTGGCGGCGGGCTTCGTCGGCGGCGAGGACGGCGTCGAGGTCGACCTGGAACTTCTTCCGGGCGACGCCCTGGCGGACGAGCTCGATGTTTTCGCGGAGGAACTTGGGGTCCAGCATGGGGCGAGATTGCCCAAATCCCCCGCCCGAGGGCAACGGGGAATTATCGGCGCCGGCGGCCGCGCGAGGGACGCAGGCAGGACAAGCCCCGCTGCGCGAACAGCGGGACTTGCTTTGGTGCTATGCTTCGCGCCTTAGACTTGGTTCACCGCGGGGGTGAAGACCTCGTCCGGACGGAAGAAACGGCGGACCTCGGCGTCCGCGGCGGCGGGGCTATCCGAGGCGTGGCAGACATTGCGCATCATCTCCGTGCCGAAATCGCCACGGATGGTGCCCTTGGGTGCCACTTTGGAATTGGTCGGCCCGAGCAGCTCGCGCACCTTGGCGATGACATTATCGCCGGTGAGCACCGCCACGATCACGGGGCGGGAGGACATGAAGGCCTCGATCTCGGGGTAGAAAGGCTTGTCGGCGACGTGGGCATAGTGCTCACGGAGCTGGGCGGAGGTGAGACGGGTCATCTTGCTGGCCTGGATCTCGAAGCCGGCGGCCTCGAAACGAGCGAGGACGGTGCCGCAGAGACGGCGCTCCATGCAATCGGGCTTCAGGATGATGAGAGTCTTTTCCATAAGGAACCTTCGGGAAAGAAGGCGGTCTGAGACTCTTGGCCTTTTACGGGGCTTTGACAAGCCCGAATCCCGCCATAAACCCCGTTTGGTCGGGTTTATGGGGCAAAAACGAGGCAAACGGCCTGTACCGCCAAGGCCTTTCCCTGCCCGATCGAGTCCATCCCCTCGTTCGTCGTGGCCTTGATGCCCACCTGGGAGGGCTGGATCCCGGCGATTTTCGCCACCGAGGCCTTCATCGCCTCCACCTGCGCCATGACCTTGGGCCGCTCCCCGATCAGGACCAGGTCGAGATTGCCGACCTTCCAGCCGGCGCGCCCGGCCTCCTCGACCGCCCGCGCGAGGATCACGGCCGAATCCATGCCCTTGAGGGCCGGGTCGGTGTTGGGGAAATAGAAGCCGATATCGCGCAGGCCGGCCGCGCCGAGCACCGCATCCGCGGCGGCGTGCAGCAGGACATCCGCGTCGGAATGCCCGTCCGGGCCGACGTCCGAGGGGATCCGCACACCCCCCAGGATGCAAGGGCGCCCCGCCACCAAGGGGTGGATGTCATAACCGAGACCGATGCGGAAAGGCGGCGTGGCGGACATGGGGACTTTCTAGGGGGTTCCGCCCCGAAAGGGAAGCCCTTGCACAAAACCCTTGAAAGGCGTTCAGCCGCGGGCATTTTGAAGGCTCGTCAGTCTTCAGGCGCGGTAGCCAAGTGGTAAGGCCGGGCTCTGCAAAAGCCCCATGCGTCGGTTCAATTCCGACCCGCGCCTCCAGTTTAAACAGGAAGGGCGTCCCCGGGACCGGGGACGCCCTTCTTCTTGCCGGTCGCGGCCGACCTCAGCGGACCGTCTTGCTGAGGTTGCCGACGCCGTTGACCTTCGAGTTCACGCGCAGACGCAGGCCGTTGAGGCGGATGAAGCCGGTGGCGTCGTCCTGGTTGTAGGCCTTGGTCGGGTCCGCCTCCATCGTGGCGATGTGCGGGTTGTAGAGCGAACGCGGGCTCTTGCGGCCGGCGACGTAGGTGTTGCCCTTGTAGAGCTTCACCCGGACGGTGCCGGTGACGTTGCGCTGCGACTCGGTGATGAGGGCCTGGAGCGCGAGGCGCTCCGGGGCGTACCAGAAGCCGTTGTAGACGAGCGTCGCATAGCGCGGGACGAGCGAGTCGCGCAGGTGCATGACCTCGCGGTCCATGGTGAGGGACTCGATCTGGCGGTGGGCGAAGTGCAGGATGGTGCCACCCGGGGTCTCGTAGACGCCGCGGCTCTTCATGCCGACGAAGCGGTTCTCGACCATGTCGACGCGGCCGACGCCGTGACGGCCGC
>JBEGOO010000083.1:0-12906 GCA_041182045.1 Verrucomicrobiota bacterium | reverse complement strand
GGCAACTGCTCGACGCCCGACCCGCTCCGCGAACAGGTCCGGGCCGGCGCCATCGGCCTGAAGCTCCACGAGGACTGGGGCACGACGCCGGCCGCCATCGACACCTGCCTCGGCGTGGCCGACGAGCTCGACGTCCAGGTGGCCATCCATACCGACACGCTCAACGAGGCGGGCTTCGTCGAGACGACGCTCGCGGCCTTCAAGGGTCGCGCGATCCACACCTACCACTCCGAAGGCGCCGGTGGCGGTCACGCCCCCGACATCATCCGCGTCTGCGGCGAACCGAACGTGCTGCCGTCATCCACGAACCCGACGCGTCCGTTCACGGTCAACACGATCGACGAGCACCTCGACATGCTGATGGTCTGCCATCACCTGGACGCCCGCATCCCCGAGGATGTCTCGTTCGCCGAATCGCGCATCCGCCCCGAGACCATCGCCGCCGAGGACCGTCTGCATGACCTGGGCGCGATCTCGATGATGTCGTCCGATTCGCAGGCGATGGGACGCATCGGCGAAGTGGTCTGCCGCACCTGGCAGACCGCCCATAAGATGAAGGAGCAGTTCGGCGCGCTCGCCGGCGGTGCGCACCCGGCCGCCGACAACTTCCGCATCCTGCGCTACCTCGCCAAGTATACGATCAACCCGGCGATCACGCACGGCATCGCCCACGTGGTCGGTTCGCTCGAGGTGGGCAAGGCCGCCGACTTCGTGGTCTTCAAGCCGGCGCTGTTCGGCGCGAAGCCGGAGATGGTCCTGCGCGGCGGCTTCATCGCTTGGGCCAACATGGGCGACCCGAACGCTTCCATCCCGACGCCGCAGCCGACGTTCTTCCGTCCGCAGTGGGGCGGCACGGGCAAGGCGATGAACCGCACCAGCCTGACGTTCGTCAGCGCCGCTTCGCTCGCTGATCCGCTCGGGCCTGCCTCGCTCGGTCTTTCCCGCCGCCTCGAAGCGGTTCGCCACTGCCGCAAGATCGGGAAGGCCGACATGGTCCTCAATGCCGCGATGCCGCGCATCGTGGTCGACCCGGAGACCTACCGGGTCACCGCCGATGGCGTCCACCTGACCTGCGAGCCCGCCAAGGTGCTGCCCCTCGCGCAGCGTTACCACCTCTTCTGAGATGACCAGCCTCCGCCTCGTCCACGGCCCCGTCCTCGCGCCCGACCTCTCCCTCGTGGAGGTGCCGGTGCGCGCGGAGCGTCGCGACGTGGCGAAGCGGATCTGGCGCACGACGGCCGAGGACGGCACCTCGTTCGGCTTCGAGCTCGAGAAGCCGTTCAAGCATGGCGACACGGTCCTGCAGGCCGCCGAGGTCCGCTACGTCCTCCGGCAGATCCCGGAGCCGGTGCTCTGCGTCTCGCTCGACATGGCGGGCTCCGCCGCCGCCGGCCTCGGCTGGGCGTTCGGCAATCTCCACTTGGAAGCCTCCACCGAGCCCGGACGACTCATCGTCGCCGATTCCCCGGTCGCCCGTCGTCTGCTGGAGAAGCTCGGCCTCCCGTTCGTTCCTGATTTGCTCGTCTTCCGCCCCGGGCGCTTCGCCCGCGGTCATCTTCCCGCCCATGAGTTCGGCCCCGGCCACCAGCACTGATACCGGTTGGTTGCTCGGATTGCTCCAGGCTTCCGACGCGCTTTATCCGACGGGCTCCTACGCGCACTCTTTCGGGCTCGAAGGCATGATTGACGCCGGCGCCGTCCGCGACCGCGCGACCTTGCGGGCGTTCCTGCTGAACTCGGTGCTCCCGTCCTTGCGTAACGTCGACCTGCCGCTGGCCGCCCACGCCTGGCAAGCCTTCGGCGCGTGTGACTGGGCCGCCGTCGGCGAGGTCTGCGTCCTGGCCTCCGCGTTACGGGCCCCGCGCGAACTACGCGCCGCGGCCGAGGCGATCGGCCGGCAGCGCGCCGAGCTCCTGGCCAACGTCCACGAAGCCGCGCTCGCCCGCGAGTTCCTGCGGCGCGCCGCCGCCGGGAAGTGGCCGCATTGCACCGCGGTCTCCGCCGCCCTCGAGGCGCGCGTCCACGGCGCGCCGCTCGCGGCCGTCCTCGCCGCGGTCTGCTATGCCGCCGTCGCCGGGGTCATCGCCGCCGCCACCAAGCTCCTGCGTCTCGGCCAGAACGCCGCGCAGGGCCTGCTCACCGAGATGGTCTCGCTCTGCCCCGCGATGGTCGGTCCCGCCTGCGAGCTGCCGCTCGACGAGATCGGCTGGTTCAACCCGTGGCTCGACGCCGCTTCGGCGCGTCATGAGACCGCCAACGCCCGCCTCTTCATCTCTTGACGACTATGACTCCTCCACGCTCCCCACGTATCGGCATCGGCGGCCCGGTCGGCTCCGGCAAGACGATGCTCTGCCTGCGGCTCTGCCAGACGCTGCGAGAACGCTACTCGATGGCGGTCGTGACGAACGACATCTATTGCTCCGAGGACGCCGAGTTCCTGCGCAAGCACGCCGCGCTGCCGGAGGGTCGCATCCTCGGCGTCGAGACCGGCGGCTGCCCGCACACGGCCATCCGCGACGACACGACGATGAACGAGCAGGCCTGCCAGCAGCTCGAGGCCGCCATCCCCGGCCTGGAGCTGCTCCTCGTCGAGAGCGGCGGCGACAACCTTACCGCGACGTTCTCGCCCGAGCTGGTCGACGCCTTCATCTACGTGATCGATGTCGCCGAAGGGGAGAAGATCCCCCGCAAGGGCGGCCCGGCCATCCGCCACAGCGACCTGCTCATCATCAACAAGATCGACCTGGCCCCCCTCGTCGGCGCCGACCTTTCGGTGATGGAGCGCGACGCCAAGGTCCAGCGCGGCGAACGCCCGTTCGTCTTCTGCGACCTGAAGCGCCATCACAACCTCGACCAGGTCATCGCCTGGATCGAACGCGAAGTGCTCTTCGCCCGCCAGGCCCGCGTCTCGTGAACGCGCTCGACGGACATCTCCATCTGCGCGCCGTCCGGGCTGCGGACGGCAGCACGGCGTTGTCCGCCCAGTCGTTTCGCGCACCGTTCCATCTCAGCAAGCCGAACTGGGACCCCGAGGCCGAGGTCCTGCACGCCCAAGTCGTCAACCCGACCGCCGGCATCCTCGAAGGCGATCGCCTAGAGTCGTCCATCGCGGTCGACTCCGGCGCGGCGCTCCTCGTCACCACGCCGAGCGCGAGCCGGTTGTTCCGCATGACCGAAGGCGGGCATGCGACCGGCCGCCAGCATTTCGCCGTCGCCCGGGACGCGACACTCGAGGTCTTTCCGGAGCCCATCGTGCCGCACCGCGGATCGACTTACTTCCAGGAGACCACGATCGACGCCGCGGAAGGGTCGACGTTGCTTTTCATCGACCAGCTGATGCCGGGCCGTCTCGCCCACGGCGAGGCCTGGTCCTGGGACCGGCTGGTGCTCGGGCTGACGGTGCGTCGTGGCGGCGAACTCATCCTGCGCGAACGCCTCGACCAGACCGGAGCTTCGCTGCGTTCGCTGGCCGAGTTCTCCGGCACGGGCCCCGGCTCATGCTTCGCGAACATCGTCTTCCTGCCTCCGGTGGACGAGCCGGCGCCAGCCTGGCGCGCGGAGCTCGCCGCGTTGCATCGCGACGGCGTGTGGCTCGGGATCAGCCGGCTCCGGACGGCGGGCTGGAGTCTCCGCCTCGTCGCCCCCGACCCGCTCCGGCTGCGCGATACCTTGGCGGAACTGCGCGCTATCCTCAGGAAAGCGTACCCACGGCTTGGCTGCGGGTTGCGTCGCCCTTGAGCGGTTGTTGCGCTTGGCGCAGCATCCGGAAGAGGCCCCAGACGAGCAGGCCGCCGACCGCGACCACCAGCAAGGTGGCCCAAGGGTGGCGGACGGCATGCTCATAGGTCCAGGTGAAATCGCCGCCTTCCTCGTGGCCATCGTGCCCCGGATGGGCCTGCGCGCTGAGCGAGGTCAGGAGGCAGACCAGCACCACGATCCAGAAGCGGAGCTGGGCGAAGAGGAACGGCAGGTTGGTGGCCATGCCTCCAACAAGCATCCCTTGTGCCGATGCCTGTCGGGGTCGGACTTTGCCTGAAAAACGGCAGACGCCGGCGCTTGGACGGCTCGCCTGCCCGATTCTCGGCAGACTTATTTGGCCGGGTCGGCCTTCCACGCGGGGGTCGCCCACCAGACCGAGTCGCCGACGGGGTTCGGCGTCAGCGGACCGTGGCGCTCGAAGGCGCTGATCCACGCTTCGGTGAAGGTGAGCGAGTTGCCGGCCTCCGGCTTGAAGCCGGCCGGTCGCGCGTCCCAGGCCTTCCGGGCCGCGGGCGCGTCGAACATCGCCTGCTGCATCCACAGGATATCGGCCCAGTGGTCGAAGGGCGCGTCAGGCGACCCGCCCTTGCCCTGCTTCGCGCGGAAGGCCGCGAGGGATTTCACCAGACCCGCGTGGTTGCGCCGGGCGTAGTCCGGGTGTTGCCCGAGGTAGAGCGACCCCGGCGTCAGCGGCAGGAAGTTGATGCCATGCAGCGACTGCGGGTTGGCGTCGAACCAGGTCGCGTTGGCGCCCTTGCCACCCCAGATCATCGTGACGACCTCGATCGGGTACGAGGGCGGGAACAGGTCCCCGCGCACGTCGAACCAGTAATCCTCGATCGCCGCCACCTCGGTCGCGAGCAACCACGCCGCCCGGTCGCGGAGGCGCGTGTCGCCGGTGGCGTCGGCCAGCAGGAGGAGCCCATACCACGCGTTGATGGACTCGCTGGAGGATTCCTGGTTGTTGCCGTCGCCGAAACGACCATGGCCGCTCGCCCAGGAATGCCCGGCGTACGGGTCGAAGCAACGTTGGTACGGGAAGAGCGGGTCGGCCCGGTCGCCGCTCGCGATGTCGCGGACCAGCAGGTCGACCATCGGGCGCCAGCGCCCGATCCACGCGGGGTCGCGCCGGGCGAGCACCCCCGCCGCGCGGAGGAAATAGCCATAATGGAAATGGTGGTCGTTCAGCTCGACGTCGCTGCCGAAGCTCGCGGGGTAGCCGATGAGCGTCCCCCACCGCGGGTCATAGGCGAACACCCCTTCGCCGGGTTTCTTCGCGCGGCCGTCGACGGTGGCGGTGAGGAAATGCTCGAGCGCGCCTTTCAGCCGGCGCTCGCACTCCGCGGCGGCGGCCGTCTCGCCCAGCTGCTCCGCCAGCCCGAGGAGCGACGCCCATTTGCCGAGCTGCTTGCCGAGCCAATAGGTGTCGCCGCGGAGTTGCGGCGCGCCCGCGAGATCCTGGGCGAGTAGCGCGCGCAGCTTCGCGCGGTCGGCGTTCGGCGTCACGGGCAGGGTCGCGAGCAGCGGCGGCAGCCCGTAGCTCTCCCGGCCGTCCTTCGTCCAGGCTTCGACCTTCATCGGCCCGCGCACGCTGGCGTAGGTGAAGACCGCGGGCTGCGTGGCGGAGCGCCATTGGTGGGGGTAGCGCGCGAAGAACGCACCCGGCGTCCCCGGTTCCTTGACGATGAAGGTCGGCGTCCACGTCGCCTGCACGCGGCGCGTCGCCGGGTCGTACGCCGAGGCGACGTCGAGGCGGGCCACGTGGTTGTGGGCGCGGGCGCGGAACGCGTCGAGCGTGGCCGGATGGTCGTCGGGCAGGATCGCCGCGCTGAACCAATCGGCCCGGCCGGTCGCGGTGAGCACGGCCGTGCCCTGGCCGGACCAGCGCGCGGTCGTGGGCGCGTAGAGGCCGTAGGTGCGTCCGGCAACCTGGACGACGAGCTCGCCGCCGTGTTCGCGGACGATCTTCGGCGCCGCCTTGAAGCGCACCGCGGGCGCGCCGCCCTGATAGGCGCAGTAGACGAAAGGCAGGCCGTGGCCGAGCGTGACGGTGAAGCCCGCCCCCGGCTCGCCGAAGCGCGCGGTCACGGTGGCGTCGGACCAATCGGCCACGCGCGCCTCCCGGAACTCGGCGACCGCCGCGTGCCCGATGGTCAGGTCGAGCGCGTACGAGCCCATGATCGCGTGTTCGTTCGCGGCGAGCCCTGCGCCGGGGTAGCCGAGCGCGAGCCCCTCATTCGTCGCCTTCGCGGCCAGCGGGTGCGGGAACAGCGTGTCCGAGAGCGGCAACCAGGCCAGCGAGCTCCACCAGGTGTTCGTCGGCACCGGCCGGCGCACCTCGGCCGTCACGAACGGCGCGACGGGCGGACCTTTCGCGCCGTCGTGCAGGCCGCGCAGGTAGGAACCGGCGCCGGTCGGCACGACCTCGGCCGCGGAGGCGAGCGCGGCGACCGCGAGCAGCAGGAGACGGAAGCAGGGCATGGCTTGCAGTTTTGTCCCTAGACCGTCTTTTGGAAGTCCGAATCATGCCCGAGCTCGCCGAAGTGGAATATTTCCGGAAGCGCTGGAATCCCGGCGTGGGGCGCAAGGTCGTCGCCGTGCGCCTGAATCCCCGGGCGCGCGTGGGGCGCGGCGTCGACGTCAAGGACATGGCCAAGGCGCTCGCGGGTGCGAAGCTGCTCGGTTCATCCGCGGCCGCGAAGCAGATGGCCTTCCGTTTCTCGGGGGGCGTCTGGCTTGGCGTACACCTCGGCATGACGGGCCGGCTCGAGGCCGGCGACGCGGAACGCGAGCCCACGCCCTATGACCATTTCAAGCTCACGATGACCGGCGGGAAGGAACTGGTCTTCGTCGACCCGCGGCAGTTCGGGCGCATCCAGTTCTGGCAGGGCGAGGGCGTGCCGCCGTGGTGGGCGCAGATCCCGCCCGCGATCCTGTCCGCCGAATTCACGCCGGGGCTGGTCGCAGCCTTCCTCCGTCGGCGCGCGCGGACGTCGATCAAGGCGGTGTTGCTGATGCAGGAGCGGTTCCCGGGCATCGGCAATTGGATGGCCGACGAGGTCCTCTGGCGCGCGGGCTTCCATCCCGAGGCCAAGGCCGGCGGGTTCGGGCCTAAGTCCGTGCGCAAGCTGCACGCGACCCTGCGCGCGGTCTGCGCGGAGGCCATGGCGGTGATCGGCCAGGATTGGTCCGACCCGCCCGACGCCTGGCTCTTCAACCATCGTTGGCGGGATGGCGGTCGTTGCCCCCGCTCGCGGAAGCCGTTGGTCCGCGCGGAGGTCGGCGGCCGCACCACGTGCTGGTCGCCTGCGCGCCAGGTGCTTGGCGCCGAACGCCGTTGACCTCCGGCGTCGCCGCGCGAAGTTGGACGCATGCGCGTCACCGGCGGCATCGCCCGAGGCATCCCACTCCGCGTCCCGTCCGCGGGCGGCGTGCGCCCGGCCACGGATTACATCCGCGAGGCGGTCTTCAACTCGCTCGCGGCGTTCGTGCCCGGCACGGCCGTGCTCGACCTCTTCGCCGGGACCGGCGCGTACGGCCTGGAGTCGCTCAGCCGCGGCGCCGTGCGCGCGACGTGCGTGGATCGGCGCATCGGCCCGGAGCTGGCGGCCAACGCCGCCGCGGTGGCGAAGTCGATGGGCCGGGCCGACCTGCCTTTCACCCCGATCACGGGTGACGCGACCAAGCCCGGCGTGGCCGCGGGGCGCTTCGACCTGGTCTTCGCCGACCCGCCCTGGGAACTCTGGCCGACCCACGGCGCGGAGATCGCGGCGACCGCGGTGGGCTACGCCGACGAGGGCGCTCATGTCCGCGTGGTCCTCGAGGCGCCCGGCGGGTTCGAAGTCCCGGTGCCCGCGGGCTGGAAGCTCAAGAAAGTGATCGGCAAGGGCAAGGGTCAGCCCGCCGCGTCGATCCTGGTGCGCCAGCCCGCCGGTTGATCAGCCGACGACCGGCCGGTGTTTCGTCCACGCGCCGAGCTGCGCGAGCATGAGCGCGCCGCCGACGAGCGCCGCGGCTTCCACGCGCAGGATGCGGTCGCCGAGGTGCGCGAACGCGAAACCGGCCGCGCGCAACACGCGCCGTTCCTCGTCCGCGAAGCCGCGTTCCGGGCCGATCGCGAGCACGGCGGCGGTGGCCGGCGCGGCGAGCGTCGGCGACCCGGTCGCCTCGTAAGGGTCGAGCGCGAGCTTCCACGCCGCGGTGTCGATGAGCGCGAGCGCGGCGGCGAGCGAGGGGACGCGCGTCACCTCGGGCACGAGCGTCGAGCAGGCTTGCTCGGTTCCCTTGATGACAGGTTCGCGCCATTCGCCGTCCTTCCAGAGCGAGCTCGTGAGATAACCGGGGTCGCCTTTCGCGGCCTCGAAGAAGACGATCCGCGCGGCGCCGAGGCTCGCGAGGTCGTGCAGGATCTTCTTCGCGGTCTGCGGCCGCGGCAGGCCCACGAGCACGGTGAGCGGGAGCCGGGTCTGCGCGGTCGCTTCCCAGGCGACGGTGAAGGTCAGGCGCGGCGCGAGCGCGGTGATCGTCGCGAGTCCGCGCGGGCCGTCCTCGATCCCGACGTGGAAGGCGCCGCCGAGGCCCAGCCCGACCGTCGCGCGCAGGTGGAGCGCCCGCGGGTCCTCCGCGGCGAGCCCCTCCGCGGCCTCGGTTTCGGTTATGAGCACTAGGTTCACTTCTTCTAAACTGATTCCCGGCGTCGTTCTGGCGAGAGGGAAGGGGGCTAACGCTTGCAGGCCGGCGGGTCTCTTTTAGGATGCCGGCATGGACCTCTCGGACTTCCGCAAAGAGTACGCGGCGCACGGCATCGATCGCCATGAGCTGCTCGACGACCCGTTGCTGCAGTTCAAGGCCTGGTTCGAGCAGGCCAAGACCGCCGGGGTGGTCGAGCCGAACGCCATGGTCCTGTCTACCTTGGGCCAGGATGGGTTCCCTTCCTCCCGGACCGTCCTCCTCAAGGCCGCCGACGAACGCGGCTTCTCCTTCTTTACTAACTACGCCAGCAAGAAGGGGGCGGAAATCGCCGCCCACCCCAAGGTGACCCTCCTTTTCCCTTGGTTCGCCCTCGAGCGACAGATTCATATAACTGGTTCATTGGTAAAGACTTCTGAGGAAGAGTCGGTGGCCTATTTCGCCCGACGTCCCTACGGCAGCCAGCTCGGTGCGCTGGCCTCCGATCAGAGCGATGTCATCGCGGACCGGAAGGTGCTGGAGGCCAAGCTGGTAGAGTTGAAGGCCAAGTATCCCGAAGGGCAGGTCCCGAAGCCCCCGCACTGGGGGGGCTACCGGCTGGTCCCGACGAGTTTCGAGTTCTGGCAAGGTCGGACCAATCGGCTCCACGACCGCTTCCACTATACCGCGACCAAGGATGGGTGGAAGATCGTCCGGCTTTCCCCGTGAGCGGGGGAGGTCGCCTTTGGATTAGTTTCCCTAATAGCCCGGCCGTTGGCGGCTTACTCTGGGGCAGGGGGTGCTCGCAGGGTTGACCATCCTGCGTGGAATCGTTCACCAATGCCTTCCTGCGTCTAAATGCGCCCTCTTTCTCTCATCGGTCTCCTCGCTCCGGCCCTCGTTTTCGCCAATGCCACCGGCGAGCATGAAGGCGTGCCCCGCGGCGCCTCCGACCTCTTCACCCTCGGCGGTTTCCCGATCTCCAACTCGATCCTGACCACCTGGATCATCGCCATCCTCATCATCATCGGCGTCCGCCTGGCCGTGGGCACCCCGAAGCTGATCCCCGGCAAGGGCCAGTCCGTCGTCGAAGGCCTCGCCCAGGGCCTCCGCGACGCCCTCGAGCCGATCGTCGGCAAGCAGATGATCGGCAAGACCTTCCCGCTTCTCTGCGGCTTCTTCGTTTTCATCCTCCTGATGAACTGGAGCGGCCTCCTTCCTGGCGTCGGCACGGTGAAGTACCAGCACGGCGGCCACTGGCTCGACGCCATCCGTCCGGCCAACTCGGACCTCAACACCACGCTCGCGCTGTCCGTCGTCTCGTTCCTCGCGTGGACCTACTTCGTGCTGCGTTACGCGGGCGTGAAGGTCCTCGTCCATGACCTCTTCGGCAACAAGGCCGACCGCAAGGAGATCGGCTGGACCATGTGGATCCTGCTGAGCTTCATCTTCCTCGGCGTCGGCGGCATCGAGGTCGTCTCGATCGCTTTCCGCCTGATCTCCCTCTCGTTCCGTCTCTTCGGCAACGTCTTCGGCGGCGAGAACCTGATCCACTCCCTCGGCGGCATCGCCCCGTACGTGATCCCGGCCATCGCCGGCCTGCTCGAGGTGCTCGTCGGTCTCATCCAGGCCTTCGTCTTCACCCTGCTCTCCGCCGTCTACATCGGCCTCATCTGCAACCACGAAGGTGGCCACGACGAGGAGCACGCCCACTGACCTTCCGCTTTCGAGGCGGGTGATTTGCTGGGAGTCCCCCAAGCGGTCCGCCGAGAAGAAACCAAACAACAAACAAACACACATGATCATCGCTGAAATCACCGGTTCCCTCCCCGCCGCCGTCGGCTGCTTCGCCGCCGCCATCGGCGTCGGTCTCGTCGGCGCCAAGGCCGTCGAGTCCGTGGGTCGCAATCCGGAAGCTTCCGGCAAGATCCTCGTCCAGTCCATCCTGGGCATGGCTCTCGCCGAAGCGGTCGCGTTCTACGCGATCTTCCTCGCCAAGTAATTGGCATCGTGGCCGGGCCCCGCGAGGGGCCCGCCACTTCCCTTTTCCCGCGCCGATCATCCTCCCCCTTTCAAAGTCCTCACCATGACCTTCCTCTCCGCCCTCCTCGCCGCCGAACCCGCGCATGAAGCCGCCAAGGCCGCCACCCACGCCGCGCCGGCCGCCGCCGAATCCCATGGCCCCGTCGGCGACATCATCACGCTCTTCGGCAGCTTCGGCGTCGACGGCCCGCACCTGCTCGTCCAGCTGATCAACTTCGCCATCCTCGCCTTCATCCTGCACCGCTTCGCCATCAAGCCGGCGCTCGGCCAGATGGAGGAGCGCAACCGCCTCATCGAGAAGGGCCTCGCCGACGCCCAGGCCGCGACCCAGCGCCTCGCCGAAGCCCAGAAGGCCTCCGAAGCCAAGCTCAACGCCGCTTCCGACGAAGCCGCCAAGATCCTCGCCGACGCCCGCAACTCCGCCAAGGCCGCCGTCGAGGCCGCCAAGGCCGAGGCCTCCGCCGCCCAGGCCGAGGTCGTCGCCAAGGCCAAGGCCGCCATCGAGGCCGACCGCGTGAAGATGCTCGCCGAGGTCCGCGGCGAGGTCTCCCGCCTCGTCGTCGAGACCGCCGCCAAGGTGCTCGAGCAGCAGCTCGACGACGCCACGCGCGGCCGCCTCAACGAGGCCGCCGTCAAGCAGCTCGCCCGCTAAGCCTTCCCTCCGCCGATGTCCGCCGCCTCCGTCCGAGCCGAAGCCAAGCGCCTCCTCGCCCTCTCCCTCGAAGGTGGGGCGGTCTCGTCCGACCGCGTCGGCGCCGTGCTTGCCGCGCTCGCCAAGTCCCGTTCGGCCCACCAGCTCCGCCCGCTCCTGCGCGCGTACCTCGTGAACGTCCGCCGCGAGCTCGCCCGTGGCGAAGCCCGCATCGAGCACGCCGGTCCGCTCGCGCAGTCCGACGCCGACGCCATCGCCGCGCACTTCACCAAGGCCCTCGGCCGCCCCGTGCGCCCGGTCGCCCGCCGCAACGACGCCCTCCTCGCCGGCTTCCGCGTCCGCGTCGCCGACGACGTGACCGACCTCTCGGCCGCGCTCCGCCTGGCCAACCTCGCCAAGTCCCTTTCCTGATCCCCCTCCTTCCAACCTTAACCTGATTTACCAAACACAATGAGCAACGCGATCGACCAGATCCAGAAAGCCATCGCCGGCCTTGATACCCGCGCCGGCAAGTCCAACGTCGGCACCATCGTCTCCCTCGCGGACGGCGTGGCCTCCATCGACGGCCTCTCCGGCGTCATGATGAACGAGATGATCGAGCTCCCGGGCGGCCTCCAGGGCGTCGCGCTCAACCTCGCCGAGGACACCGTCGGCTGCGTCGTCATGGGCGACATCTCCAGCCTCAAGGAAGGCATGGAAGCCAAGACCACCGGCCGCCTCCTCTCCATCCCCGTCGGCAAGGGCCTCCTCGGCCGCGTCGTCGACGCCCTCGGCAACCCGCTCGACGGCAAGGGCCCGATCGTCTCCTCCGAGCGTTACCCGGTCGAGAAGATCGCCCCGGGCATCATCCCCCGCAAGTCCGTCGACCAGCCGATGCAGACCGGCATCATGGCCATCGACGCCATGATCCCGATCGGCCGCGGCCAGCGCGAGCTCATCATCGGTGACCGCGCCACGGGCAAGACCACCATCGCGATCGACACGATCATCAACCAGGCCAACGCCAACCGCGTCGGTCTCGCCTCCGGCGACGCCAACTTCCGCCCGGTCTACTCCATCTACGTCGCCGTCGGCACGAAGAACTCCTCCATCGCCCGCACGATCGGCACCCTCGAGAAGGCCGGCGCCATGGAATTCACCGTCGTCGTCGCCGCCTCGGCCGCCGACAACGCCGCCAACCAGGTCTTCGCTCCTTTCTCCGGCACCGCCATCGGCGAGTGGTTCATGGAAAACGGCCAGGACGCGCTCATCGTCTACGATGACCTCTCCAAGCACGCCGCCGCCTACCGCCAGATCTCGCTCATCCTGAAGCGCCCGTCCGGCCGCGAAGCCTACCCGGGCGACGTGTTCTACCTCCACTCCCGCCTCCTCGAGCGCTCCGCGCGCCTCGCCGGCAAGGGCTCGCTCACCGCGCTGCCGATCATCGAGACGCAGGCCGGCGACGTGTCCGCGTACATCCCGACCAACGTGATCTCGATCACCGACGGCCAGGTGTTCCTCCAGACCGACCTCTTCAACCAGGGCATCCGTCCCGCCGTCTCCGTGGGTCTCTCCGTCTCGCGCGTCGGTTCCGCCGCGCAGATCAAGGCCTTCAAGCAGGTCGCCGGCAAGGTGAAGGGCGAGCTCGCCAACTACCGCGAACTCGCGGCGTTCGCGCAGTTCGGCTCCGACCTCGACGAGAAGACCAAGGCGATCCTCGACAAGGGCGACCGCTTCGTGGAGCTCTTCAAGCAGCCCCCGACCGCCCCGAAGTCCGCCGAGATCCAGTGCGGCATCATCTGGGC
>JBEGOO010000082.1:0-6757 GCA_041182045.1 Verrucomicrobiota bacterium | reverse complement strand
CGAACGAGGCGTCGCGCATCAGCTGGTATTCCTTGTCGGTCAGCGTGAGGGCGGGGGCGACGGTGATGGAGTCGCCGGTGTGGACGCCCATCGGGTCGAAGTTCTCGATCGAGCAGATGATGACGCACTGGTCCTTGTGGTCGCGCATCACCTCCATCTCGTACTCCTTCCAGCCCAGCAGGCATTCCTCGATGAGGACCTCGTGGACCGGGCTGGCGTCGAGGCCGGCCTGCGCCATGCGCTCGAACTCCTCGCGGTTGTAGGCGATGCCGCCGCCGGTGCCGCCGAGCGTGTAGGACGGGCGGATGATGACCGGGAATTCGCCGCCGATGAGGGCGATGGTCTCGCGCGCGGCGTCGAGGGACTTCACGACGCGGGAGCGGGGGACGTCGAGGCCGATGTCGAGCATCAGCTTCTTGAAGATCTCGCGGTCCTCGCCGCGCTCGATCGCGTCCTCCTTGGCGCCGATGAGCTCGACGCCGTGCTTCTTGAGGACGCCGGTGCGGGCGAGCTTGAGGGAGAGGTTGAGGGCCGTCTGGCCGCCGAGGGTCGGGAGGAGGGCGTCGGGCTTCTCCTTGGCGATGATGCGCTCGACGGACTCGACCGTGAGGGGCTCGACGTAGGTGACGTCCGCGGTCTCCGGGTCCGTCATGATGGTGGCCGGGTTCGAGTTGACCAGGATGACGCGGTAACCCTCCTCGCGGAGCGCCTTGCACGCCTGGGTCCCGGAATAATCGAATTCGCAGGCCTGGCCGATGATGATCGGTCCCGAGCCGATGATGAGGATGGTGCGGATATCGGTCCTCTTAGGCATGGTGTTCCGCGGACTGTCAGCGACCCTTGGAAGGGTGGTCAAGTGGGGACTTCTAACAAATGGGGGGAGCGGGCGGGAAGGCGCTTGCAGGGGCGGTCCGTCCCGTCATTCATCGGTCCGTGGACATCATCAGGATCGCCGGCATCAAGTCCTTCGGGCACCACGGGGCCCTGCCCGAGGAAAAGCGCCTCGGCCAGAGGTTCACGGTGTCCGTCGACCTCGAGGTCGACACGCGCCCGGCCGCCGCGGCCGACGACCTCAAGCTGACGGTCGATTACGCCCAGGTCATCCGGACGGTGGAAGCCCAGCTGACCGGCCAGCCGGTCTACCTGATCGAGACCTTGGCCCAGCAGATCGCCGCCCGGATCCTCGGGACTTTCCCCGTGGTCAAGGCCGTGACGGTCGAGGTGACCAAGCCGTTCGCCCCGGTGGCGGCGGAATTCGACGCGATTTCGGTGAAAATCCGGCGCGAGCGGGTGTGACCGCGGTCTCCCACCAGTACTTCTTAGGCTTAGGCAGCAACCTAGGGGACCGGGCTGGCCACCTCGGAAAGGCCATCGACGGCTTGGCCGAGCTGCCTGGGGCCGAGATCTGGGCGATTTCGCCCGCCTTCGACTCGGACCCGGTTGGTTTTTCCGACCAGCCTAATTTCTTAAACCTTTGTCTGTCAGTTTCTTGTGATTTAGAACCGCCCGCCCTGCTTCGGGCGACCCTCGAGATCGAACGGCAACTGGGCCGCGTTCGCTCCTCTAATAGGAACGGGCCGCGCACGGTGGACATCGACCTGCTCTTCTGGGAGGGCGGCGCGTGGGCGTCGCCGGAACTCACCCTCCCCCACCCTAGGTGGATGGAGCGGGGGTTCGTGGTCGAGCCCTTGAGGCATCTGCTCCAGACTCCAGCGCTCGCCAAGGACCCGCGGTGGGATTCGCTCCGGGCCGACGTCGCCCAAGCCGCTTCCGGCGCCGGCGGCCTGCGCGCATGGCAAGGCTCGACCCCCTGGCGCCCGACCCCGGGCTGAACCACCACCGTTTCGGCCACGCCCCCGCCCTCTGGCTGGCGCTCCCTTTGCTGGTGGGGTGCGCCCTCGACCTCGCCTGGAGTCCCGACGCGGCCGTGCTGTTGCTCGGCGGGGCGGTCCTGCTGGCCCTCGCGTGGGGCGCCGCCGCCGACGCCCGGCTCTCCTTGGTCGCGCTTGCGCTCGCCGGGGTCGCCCTGGGAGCCGCCTGGCATCAGGTGACGGCGCCCCCGCGGGGACCGGTCGAGGTCCGCCGACCCTTCGCCGAGCTCTCCATCCTCGTGGAGCAGGCGAACGCGCGCCGGGATGGCGAAGGCTGGACCGGGCTCGGCTGGGTGACGGATCGCGACGGCGGGCTTTTCCGGCGACGGCTCGCGCTCTCGGTGCGCGGGGCGCCGCCCGCCGCGGGCGCGGAACTGAAGATCGCCGGGCACCTCGCCAACCTGCCGCCCGACCCGCGCGGGTATGACGCCTGGGTCCGTTCGCAAGGGGCGAGCCTGCGCCTCAACGGCGGCCGCGTGCTCGGCGAACTCGCCCCGGCGTCGCGTTTCAGCCGCTGGTGCCAACGGACCCAAGGCGAGCTCGAGACGTGGTTGCGCACGTTGCCATGGGCCGACCCGGACGGCGGGGCGCTGCTGGCGGCGACGATGCTGGGCCGCACCGCCTTGCTGCCGGCGGACGCGAAGGCGGCGTTCGGCGAGACGGGCACGCTGCACCTCTTCGCGATCAGCGGCCTGCACATCGCCGGCATGGCCGCGGCGCTGCTCTGGGCCGCGCGCCGGCTGCGGCTGCCCGCCCTGCCCGCCGGCGTCCTGGTGCTCGCGCTGCTCTGGCTCTACGTCGAGATCACCGGCGCCTCGCCCTCGTCCGTACGGGCCTGGATCATGACCGCGTTCGTCTGGGCCGGACGCGTCGGCGAACGCGCGACACCGGCGCTGCAATCGCTGGCGCTCGCGTGCGCCTGCACGTTGCTGCTCACACCGGAGGCGATCGGCGACGCCGGGTTCCAGCTCAGCTACGCGGCGGTGCTCGCGATCCTCGCGGCGGGCGCGCCGGCGGCGGAGCTCGCGGCGGCGCCGACCCCGGAGCAACGGCTGACCGCCCCAAGCGGGGCCGGGCCCGCGCGCCGCTGGCGCTGGCGGTGCCGGCGCTTCCTCGTCGCGGGGTTCTGCGTGTCGTGCGCGGCGACGATCGCGGGGACGCCGCTGACGCTCGCGCACTTCGGACGCGCCGCGTGGGGCGGGATCCTCGTGAACATCGCGCTGGTGCCGCTCTCCGAGCTGCCGCTCGTGCTCGGGCTCGCCTCGGCGGCGCTGAGCCCGTGGCCGGCGCTGCTCCCGTTCGCGAGCTGGCTCAACGGCGGCGCGGCGCTCGCGCTGGACGCGATGACCTGGCTGGCCGCGCAGGCCGCGCGCCTCCCGTGGCCCGAGCTGTCGCCCGGCCCCGTCGCTCCCGCCATGGGCGCGCTCGGGGCGGCGGCGCTGGCCGCCTGCTTCCTCGCGCAGGCCGAGGCGCGCTCGGCCCGCCGGCTCCTGGGCGGGCCCGCGGCGCTCCTGGTCCTGTGGTGGTGCGTCGCCTTCATTATCGCTTGAATGCGGGCCGAGGCTTGCCTCGGCGGAAACGGGCGGGGAAAGTCGCCGGATGTTCCCCGCCCTGCTCCGCTCCGCCACCCTCGGCGCCTGCGCCACGCTCGCCGCTTCCGCCGCGCCCGCCGAATGGTCCGGCATCTATCCCGAGCTCGCCTATTTCAACAACGAAGGCGAGTGCGGCACCGGCGCCGTGGTGCCTTGGGCCGACCGCCTCTGGGTCATCACCTACGGCCCGCACCTGCCGTACGGCTCGAGCGACAAACTCTACGAGATCACCCCCGACCTCGAGCTGGTGGTGCGACCCGAAAGCGTCGGCGGCACGCCGGCCAACCGCATGTTCCACCGGGAGTCGAACCAGTTGCTCATCGGGCCGTACCTCATCGACGCCGAGCGCAAGGTCCGCGTGATCCCGCCGAAGCTGATGCCCGGCCGCCTGACCGGCAACGCGCGCCATCTGACGGACCCCGCCGACAAGGTCTACTACGCCACCATGGAGGACGGCCTGTACGAGGTCGACGTCCGCACCCTCGCGGTGAAGGGCCTGATCAAGGAGATCAAGAACACGCCGAAGCCCGGACAGGTCGCGGAGGTCAGCCCCGCGACGATCACCTCCACCCTGCCCGGCTACCACGGCAAGGGTCTCTACTCCGGCCAAGGCCAGGTCATCCTGGCGAACAACGGCGAGCAGGGCCCCAAGGCGCTCGTCGACCCGACGATCGTCAGCGGCGGCCTCGGCTCCTGGAACGGCGAAGGCAACTGGACGCTCATCCGCCGCAACCAGTTCACCGAGGTCACCGGCCCCGGCGGCCTGGCCGGCAACGCCGACCCCGCGAAGGACCCCGTCTGGACGATCGGCTGGGACTTCCGCTCGCTCATCCTGATGGTGATGGAGGATGGTCGGTGGACAAGCTACCGCCTGCCGAAGGCGAGCCATTGCTACGACGGCGCGCACGGCTGGAACACGGAGTGGCCGCGTATCCGCGACATCGGCGAGCCCGACCAGCGCCTGATGACGATGCACGGGATGTTCTGGACCTTCCCCGCCGGCTTCTCGTCGAAACGGTCCGCCGGCCTCGCGCCGCGCTCCACCTACCTGAAGGTGATCGGCGACTTCACCCGCTGGCAGGACCGCCTGGTGTTCGGCTGCGACGATACCGCGAAATCCGAGTTCCTCAACAAGCGCGCGGCCAAGGGCGCCCTCGCCGCGCCCGGGCAATCGCAGTCGAACCTCTGGTTCGCGCCGCTCGACGCGACCGGCAAGCTGGGCCCGGCCCTCGGCCGCGGCGGCGTGTGGGTCGACGAACCGGTGAAGGCCGGCGTCGCCTCCGATCCCTTCCTCTTCGCGGGCTTCGCCAAGCGCGGCCTCTTCCTCGGGCACGACGGCGCGGCCGCGACCACCTTCACCCTCGAGGTCGACCGCGCGGGCGACGGCCGGTGGACGCCCTGGCGCCAGGTGCCGGCCGCGGCGGGCGCGCCGGGCGTGTGGCTCGAGTTCGCCGCCGAGGACGCCGGCGTGTGGATCCGCGTCGTCTCCGACCGCGACCAAGCCAAGGCGACGGCGCATTTCCAATACGCGGGGGCGGACCTGCGCGGGACCGACCGCGACCCGCTCTTCGCCGGTCTGGCCGAGGCCGCGGCCGCCACGCGCCGCGGGGCCTTCCTCCTCACCCGCGGGGGCAACCTCCGCACCCTCTCGGTCCTGACCGCGGACGTCGCGGCGACCGGCACGAAGGTCGGCGCGGCGTACGAGCTGACCGCGGAGATGAAACTGGTGAAGCAGGCCGACCCCAAGGCGGCCGACTACGTCGCGAAGAACACGCCGATCCCGGCGGGCATCCTGTCGGTCGACGCGGCTTCGGTGATCTTCGAGGAAGGCGGCCGCCGCTGGCGCCTCCCGCGCGCGGGTTCGCAGGACGCGGCCCAGGACGCGTTGCTGGCCGCCGGCGTGCTGCGCAAGGCGCGCGAGGTCTGCACCGAACGCGACCTCCTGCAGGCCCACGGGACGTTCTACGAGCTGCCGGCGCTCAACGCCGGCGGCGCGATCCGCGTCCGCCCCATCGCCACGAGCGACCTCGCCGTGCACGACTACTGCTCCTACCGGGGCTTGCTGGTGCTCTCCGGCGTCGACCCCGCCGCGGGCGCGACCAACCGCCACATCATCCGTTCCGAGGATGGCGCCACCGCCGTCTGGGTGGGCGCCGCCGACGACCTCTGGAAGCTGGGTAAGCCGCGCGGCCACGGCGGACCTTGGGCGAAAACCGCCGCCAAGGCCGACGTACCGTCCGACCCCTACCTGATGACCGGCTACGACCGCAAGACGCTCGCTCTCGAGAACCATGACGACGAGACCGTGCGCGTCACGATCGAGCTCGACGCGGCCGGCGACGGCCGCTTCGCGCCGTGGCGCACCTTCCGCCTCCAGGCCGGCGAGCGGATCCACGAGCAGCTACCCGCGGGGCTGAACGCCTATTGGCTGCGCGCGGTCTCGAACAAGGACGCCGACCTCACCTGCCAGCTGACCTACGAATGAGATCCCTCCTGCTGCTCGCCCTCGTCGCGCCGCTCGTCGCGGCCGACCCCAAGCCCGCGCCGGCGCCGCCCGCCACGCTGCTGGCCCAACCGCTGGCCCCGCTCGTGGTCGACACCCTCGCCGCCGGGTCCGAGATGGGCCGCTGGCTGTCCTCGAAGGGCAAGTGGGAGCGCCGCCCGGAAGGCCTGCGCGGCGAGGAGGTCGAGGCCGACAAGCACAACGCCGTGAACCGGCTCGTGCAGCCGCTCGGCGACTTCGTCTTCGCGTGCGAGTTCCGCTTCGACGGCGCGAAAGGGATCAACTTCTCCGTGAACGACCCGAAGGAGCACCTCGCCCGCGTGCTGCTGACCCCGACCAGCTTCACCGCGCGCAAGGACGACCGAGACAAGAAGGGACCCGACGTGGCGATCGATTTCCTCAAGGAGACCGTGAAGCTGGACCCGGGATCCTGGCATACGCTCGTCGTGGAGATGGTCGGCGACACCTTCGTGGCCACGCTCGACGGCAAGACGACCGCGGTCGGCGCCCATGAACTCTTCCGCTCGCCCAAGGTCAGCCCGGGCTTCACCGTCGATGGCGCCGCGGCCACCTTCCGCAACGTCGCCCTCTGGTCCGCCCGCCCCGAGGCGAAGGCCGACTGGAAGGCCCGCCGGGAGACCTTGACCAAGCCCGCGCCCGCGAAATAGGCCGCGGCGGCGGGGTTTTCGGCCCCGCGACCGCATCTCCCCGCTTGCGCCGGCGGGCCGGACGGCCAAGTTCGACCTTCCTCCCGTCCCATGTCCGACCCGTTCGACAGCATCGAGGCCGCC
>JBEGOO010000081.1:0-2964 GCA_041182045.1 Verrucomicrobiota bacterium | reverse complement strand
TCCTCGAGGAACGAATCGACCTGGGGGATGAGGTTGAAGTTGATGGTGTGCGGGTAGACCTTCGGGGCGAGGGTCTCGCCGCGGGCCCACGCGCGCGCCTGGGCGTCGAGCTCGCGCATGGCCTCGGCGCCGGTGCCGGAGACGGCCTGGTAGGTCGAGGCGAAGAAGCGCTTGAGGCCGAAGGCCCGGTGCAGCGGGTAGAGCCCCATCAGCGCGATGGCGGTCGAGCAGTTCGGGTTGGCGAGGATGCCCTTGTGGTGGTCGAGGGCCTCGGGATTGATCTCAGGGACGACGAGGGGGACGTCCGGGTACATCCGGAAGGCCGAGCTGTTGTCGATGACGATGCAACCGCGCTTCACGGCCTCGGGGGCGAGGGCGAGGGAGATCGAACCGCCGGCGCTGAAGATGGCGAAGTCGAGACCGTCGAAGGCCTCGGGCTTGGCTTCCTGGACGGTCCACTCCTTGCCGGCGTAGGCGACCTTGGTGCCGGCGGAGCGGGCCGAGGCGAGCGGACGGAGTTCCGCGACCGGGAAGTTCCGCTTGGCCATCAGCGCGAGGATTTCTTGACCCACGGCGCCAGTCACGCCCACGATGCCGATACGATATGCCATGTGATGATAGAGCTTTGGTGTTGAGACAGGAGCTGGGCGAACGCCTTGCGGCCCGCGGTCTCCCAAGCCCGGAACATTGCATCGTTGTGTCGATTGACCAGCAAAAACTATGGTTTTTTGCCGGTGAAGCCGTCGAGGAGTATCGCGTGAGCACCGCCCGGGCCGGCGTCGGCAGCGTGCAGGATTCCCTGCGGACGCCCCCGGGCCTGCACCGGGTCGCCGAGAAGATCGGCGCGGGCGCCCCGGCGGGCATGGTCTTCAAGGCGCGCCAGCCGACCGGTCGGATCTGGACCGAAGGCCCGGCGCCCGAGGACAACCTCATCACCTCCCGCATCCTCTGGCTCGAAGGCCTCGAGCCCGGCCTCAACGCGGGCCGGAACGAGGCCGGCGAAGTGGTCGACACCAAGGCTCGGTTCGTCTACCTCCATGGCACGAACCAGTGGGAGAAGCTCGGGACCCCGAACAGCCACGGGTGCGTGCTGCTCGCCGACGCCGACATCATCCGGTTGTTCGACCTGACGCCGGTCGGCGCGCCCGTCTACTTGCGCTGACAATCGGAGGAGGCCGCCCCGGGCGTCGGATCCGCCTTGCGGGCCCAGGTCGTGATCATGTCGCGCGCGACGGGCCCGGCGGTCTTGCCGCCCCAGGTGCTCGTGTCGAGCTGGCCCTCGACGAGGACGCAGAAGGCGACGGCGGGGTTGTCCGCCGGCGCGTAGCCGATGATCCACGCGAGGTGGGCCTTCTCGCCGTTCTTGAAATATTCGGCCGTGCCGGTCTTGGCGGCGAACGGGATCTCGGGGATGCGCACGGAACGGGCCGTGCCCTCGGTCACGCAGCGCTCGAGCCCCGCCCGCAATGCCGCCATCTGCGGCTCGTTGAGGCCGATAGGCTCGGCGCCGAGGTGGCGGCCATCGCGACCGGGGTCGTGGATGATCGACGGCGTCGTGCGGGTCTCGCCGCGGGCGAGCGAGGCGGCCACGCAAGCCATGTGCAAGGGCGTGGTCAGGATGTAACCTTGGCCGATGGAGGAGTTCGCCGTGTCGCCGTCGGTCCAGTTCCCCGCGCCGATGCGCTTCTTGTAGGCCGCGTCCGGCACGACCAGCCCGCGGTTCGCGGGGTAGGGCAGCTCGAACGGACTGCTGTTGTCCAGGTCCGAGACCCGCGCGAGCAGCGGCGCGTCCAGACCGAAGCGACGGGCCTCGGCGGCCAGCCTTTCGGGCCCGACGCGGAGGCCGACCATGTAGTTCCAGACGTTGCAGGACACCGCCAGCATCTTCTCGAGGTCGACCTGGCCGTAGCCGGCGGGGTCGTGCTCGGGGAAATCGCGGCTGCCGACCCGGTAGCTCGGGCCGCAGTCGAGGATATCGTCCCAGTCGACGACATGGTTGCGTAGGCCCGCGATGGCGGTGATGACCTTGAAGGTCGAACCCGGCGCGTAGAGTCCTTGGATCGCGCGGTTGATCCAGGCGCCGCGCTCCTCGATCTCGGCGAAGTACCGGGCGGTCACGCGGTCGGCGAGCCGGTTCGGGTCGAAGGTCGGCTGGCTCGCGAGCGCGAGGATCTCGCCCGTGTTGACGTCGAGCATCACCGCGGCGGCGGGCAGAGGTTCGCCCTTCGAATCCTTGATCTGGGCGAGCGCGCGTTCCGCGGAGCACTGGATGTCGCGGTCGAGCGACAGCTGGACATGCTGGCCCTGGCGCGAGGCGCTGCTCGAAAGCAGCTCCTTGTTGTAGCCCGAGGACGTCTTGGTCCAGAGCTCCCAGCCGCTCATGCCCCGCAGCACGCCGTCGTAGGTCTGCTCGATCCCGGTGGCGCCCTTCTTGCCGGTGTAATGCAGCTTCTGGAGGTTATCCAAGCGCAGGTCCTCGAGCTCCTCCACCTTGTCGGGCAGCTCGTCGGTATCCTTGACGTAGCCGAGCACATGGGCCGCCAGGCTGCCGTTCGGGTAGGAACGCACGATGTCGGACTGCAGCGAGATGGGGCCGTTGACGGGGAACTGGTCGATGAACCGCGCGACCGTGCGCTCGCCCTCGGCGTTCGTCCGGGCGCCGTCGGTGCCGGGGAAGGCGAGGTCGGCGACGAGGGTGTAGGGGAGGGCGCGCCGTTCGCGCAGGTGCTTCTTGAGCTCCTCCGCGTTGACGTGGCGTTCGGGCCCGTCGGTCGGCGCGACCGGTCGCGGCCGCGCCCCGGGGGCGCCCTTGCGCTGGGTGGAATCGATGACGAACCAGACGCGGTCTAGCCAACCTTGGAGGATGTTCACGCGCGCCCGGTCATGGAGACGATCGTAATCGACGGGCCCGCCCCGCTCCTTCTCCGCCTTGATCAGACGCAGGTATTCCTTGTGGATCTCCGG
>JBEGOO010000080.1:0-4582 GCA_041182045.1 Verrucomicrobiota bacterium | reverse complement strand
CCTTCAACGTCGTCGCCATGCTGTTGGGCGTGTTCCGGTCCGCCGGTTCCTGGCGTTTCCTGCCGGCGCACCTCGTCTCCGTCGGCCTCAACGTCCTCTTCGCCACGAGCGTGGTGGTGCTCGCCTACCATTCCTGCCTGCGACTCTTCGGGCGCGAGCGGCTGAACAGCTACGTCACGTTCCTGCAGGTCGGCGTGGCCTTGTTCCTCATCCTGGGCGCCCAGCTGGTGCCCCGGTTGCTGCAGCATGAGGCCGTCGGCGAATGGACGAGCCATCGTTGGTTCACGCTCCTGCCGCCGGCCTGGTTCGGCAGCCTCGACACCTTGCTCGTCACGTTGCGGCCCACGCCGGAGCTCTGGCTCGGGGCCGGCCTCGCCGTCGGCGTGACCTTGCTCGCCGCCTGGCTCGCCTTCATCCGGCTCGCCGACGGCTATGAGGAGGTCGTCGTCGCCCTGGGCGAGCAACCCGCTTCGCGCGAGCCGGTCGGGCCTTCCGGCCGCCGCTGGATCGAGCGCCTCGCGGACGGCTGGCTGATGCGTCCGTGGTTGCGCGACCCGGTCCAGCGGGCCGGCTTCCTCGTGGCCCTGGCGCAGTTCACGCGCGTCCGCGGCGTGAAGGTCCGCGTGTACCCACGCGTCGCGCAGTTCGCCGCCTACCCGCTGATGTTCCTGCTCGGCGGCCTCCAGGGCGACCTCATCCCGCTCTTTGTCTTCCTGCCCGGCATCTTCGGGCTCATCGGTTACACCGTGAGCGAAGCCATGTTGTACTCCGAGGAGTTCGCCGGGGCCGACCTCTTCCGCTTCGCGCCGCTGCGCAGTCCGGGGCCCTTGTTCTACGGGGCGCGCAAGGCCGCCCTCCTGCTGACGATGCTGCCGATCCTGCTCCTCTGGGGGCTCGCGCTCGCCCTCGCCACCGGGGAGCCGACGTTGCTCTGGCAGTTGATCCCCGCCGTGCTCTTCGGCCTGCTCTGCGGCCTGATCCCGCCGATGACCAAGGGCTACCTGATCTTCTCGCAGACCGAGCCCACCGGGGCGGCCATCGGCAAAGGGTGCCTCATCCAGATCCTCCCCATGCTCGCCGGACTCGCGCTCGGCGGCGTCTCCTGCGTCTTCTGGCGCTACGGTTGGTACGCCTATTACCTTCCCGTGCTCATCGCCGGCTATTTCATCGTCCGCCACCTCTTCCGCAAGGCCATCGAAGAGCAGGAATTGGGGCAGGAGTAGGGACGGGGGAAGGGTGTTAGGGAGTAGGTGTTAGGGAGTAGGGAGTTGGGCAATGGGGCAGGGTGAGTGCCGAATCGAGTACAGAGTGCTGAGTCGATAACGGAGTACCGAGTACGGAGGGTGGCGGGGGGTGGGCTTATCCTATAATCATTCCCCTGCCTACTGACCCTGTCCCTGACCCTTCTGTCTCGTTGCCGCTCAGGTAGGGACGAGCGTCCCTGCTCGTCCGCGGCTTTGTCGCGGGGTCTGGCTTCCTGTCGTATCGCGATGATCGGCCCGACCTCATGTCGAGA
Source organism: Verrucomicrobiota bacterium (assembly GCA_041182045.1). GTDB lineage: Bacteria > Verrucomicrobiota > Verrucomicrobiia > Opitutales > UBA953 > UBA953. Next base: position 3,066 of record JBEGOO010000080.1, on the reverse strand, counting down.
GGTTCCCTAGGTGAAGGCCCGGAGCCACGCCTGGATAACCTGTGGTTTCGACCTCGCTCGGCGCGCAGGTTTTTCTTCGCCATGCATTTCATCTATTTGGACGAAAGCGGCGATCCTGGCATGAACGGTTCGCCGACGAATCACTACATCCTGGCGGGTTTCGCCCTCACGGCATCCGATTGGCATAAAGTCCAACGTAGGTTCGCGCTTTTCCGCCAGTGGGCTTTCCAGACTTACGGTCTAGACCCCGGTCGTGAAATACATGCTTCCGAGTTTCTCGGCGCGGCCTCGATGCACTGCGGTTTACCTCGGGCGACCCGCTTGTTGATTATGCGTCGGTTGATTGGCATGCTTACGTTGGGGTCGGAACTCAGGTTTTTTGGCTGGATCGCCTCGAAGGAGCGCGGCGACCCCTTGGAACGGGTCGGCGTTCGATGCCTTGAAGATCTGGAGGCGTGGTCGGCGGCTGGCTATTTCGGGGAATGTCACAGCCTGCTGATTATTCACGACCGCATGCCGCGGCGACCTTCTGCATGGAAGCGCCCGACAGGCCAGCGGGTCATCGAGTCGCCCCTTTGCCTTGATTCCGAGACATCACCCTGCCTGCAGGTAGCTGATCTCATTGCTTACCTTCTGAAGCAATCCCTGTGTCCGAACCGTTACCTCAAGGAACAAGGCGCCCAGTATTTGATCAAGAAGCTTAACGAAAAGTCCTTGGGCTGGAGGGATGTATAAAAAGCGAGGCCGCCTTGCGGCGGCCCCCTGGTGGTATCATATTTCATCCCGATGGATGCTTTTTGATACGCACTTAAATCTGCGGTCTTAAGTCTATCGTGCAAACCCGTTTCACTAAGGTTATTTCCTCATATGAACGCGGGCTGACGAACCAGCCCGCGTCGAACGGAGACTTCCATTCCTTAGGCTGCAAGATGGGTCATTTATCCGCCCTGCTCAACGGTCTTTTAATGGGGTATTTGCCTCTCGGGTAGGGCCTTCACACGAGGTCAGGCACGCCATCGCGATGCGAGGCGAAGCCAGACCCCATGTTTCGGCCGCGGACCAGCAGGGACGCTGGTCCCTACCTAGTGGCCATAGAGACAACAGGGACAGGGTCAGGGTCAGTAGGCAGGGGAAGAAAGGCGGGCTAAGGCGAGCCTACCCATCTCCTCTGTACTCCGTAATCTGTACTCTCCACCCCACCGCCTATCCCCTATCCCCAAATCTCTAACACCTACTCCCTAACACCTAACACCTACTCCCTATCCACTCCTCATCCACCCGATCAATCGGCTGTACCAACGGGTTGGTTTCGCGGCGGGGCGGTGTTCGCGCAGGAGGGTGATGATTTCCTGACGGCCGAAGGTCGTCGCGAAGTCCATCGGGGTGGACCCGCCTTGGTCGCCCAAGGGATCGGCGCCGGCCTCCAGCAGCATCCGCGCGATGTCCACATGCCCTTTGAAAGCCACGCCGCCGAGTGGCGTCTGGCCCTTCTCGTTACGTAGGTCGACCTGCGCGCCGGCCTTGAGCAACATCGCCACCGTTTCGGCCCGGCCTTGGTAAGCGGCGATCATCAGGAGCGTGTTGCCCTTTGCGTCGCGCAGGTCGACGTCGAGTCCCTGTCGCAGGGTGGTGGCGAGGGCGGCGGTCTCGCCACGGCGGGCGAGCTCGGCGGCGTCGTCGGGCAACTGTACGGGGGCGCTCATGCTTTTCCTTGAATCAGATTATCGTCGGAGCGCCAGCCTGCCCCATGTTTTCAACCCGCCTCGCCCGGGCGGGACTCAGGTTCGGCCTTCCATAGGCGGTACCGCACTTCCAGGTCCGCGGGCACGTAGACGACCACGGGCAAGCGGCTGTTGTAGCGCACGGGTCCGGTGCTCGTCATCGTCACGAAACGGGTCTCCTTGGGCGTCCCGGGGCGGACGCCGATCAGCGTGGAGAACATGCCACCTTGGGCCTTCGCCTCGAAATAGGTGTAGCCCCAGCCCTCGACCGTGCGCGGCTCGATCTGGGCCCCGCCGCCGAGGTGGTTCACGCCGTCCGTCTCCATGACCTTGCCCACCGAAAGCTCGATTTTCCAGGCCGACTCGTCCGGCTGCGCTTCGAGGTGGATGACGACGCGCTTCATCCCCGGCGTGGCGGCCGGGTAGGCCTTCTGCCAGTGGCTATCGTCATCGGGTCGCTTCACCGGCTCGGCGGCGAAGGATGCGGTCGCAAGACAGGCCAACAGCAGGAAGGGGCGCATGGGGGTACGCTAACCCGGCGCTGGGGGATGTCCAATGAAGGTTTACCCCAACAGTTTCCGCAACCCTGACTCGTCGAGCACCGGGACGCCCAGCTCCTGGGCCTTGGTGAGTTTGGAGCCGGCTTCCTCGCCCGCGACGACGTAGTCGGTCTTCTTGCTGACGCTGCCGCTGACCTTGCCACCGGCTTTCTCGATGAGGTCCCGCGCTTCGTCCCGCCCCAGGGTCGGCAACGTGCCCGTCAGCACGAAGGTCTTCCCGGCGACGCCTTCGATGGCGGCCGCGGCGGCGGCTTCCACGAGGTTGAGTCCGGCGGCGCGCATCGCCTGGACCCAGTCGCGATGGTTCGGGTCGCTGAAGTAGGAGAGGATGGATTCGGAGACTTCCACGCCGACGCCGGGGATGACGGCTTCGTGCGTGACGCCGCCTTTCTTGCCGATCTTGGTGAGGAGCAGGTCCGCGGACCGGGCGGCCTCGAGCGCGTCGAGCGACTTGAAGTGACGGGCGAGGTCCTTAGCGGTCTGCGTGCCGACGTTGGGGATGCCGAGGGCGTGGATGGCCCGCCAGAGCTCGCGCTGCTTGGCCTGGGCGATCCCGGCCAGCATGTTGTCGACCGACTTCTCCTTGAAGCCGTCGAGCATCATCCATTCGCCGCGGTTCAGCTTCAGCACGTCGACGGGTGCGTCGACCAGCCCGAGGTCCACCAGCTGCTCGGCCACCGCTTCGCCGAGGCCGTCGATGTCGAGGCACTGCTTGCAGGCGAAGTGGATCAGCCGGCGGATCTTCATCTCCCGGGAAGGCGCGCGCAGCTTGTAGGCGGCCTCGT
>JBEGOO010000079.1:0-3148 GCA_041182045.1 Verrucomicrobiota bacterium | reverse complement strand
TTTGCCTGAGCGCGGGCGCCGCCCTCTGGGTCGCGGGCCGGGCGCCGGATCCGGGCGCCGGCGCGAAGACCGCGCGGGAGCTCGTGCTGGGCGGCGCCTTGCGCGAGCAGGCCCGCCGGCTGCGCGCCGCCTATCGGACCGACTGAAGCCCGTCCAGGATCAGCGCGACGGTGCGCTCGGTCGCGCCGCGGTTGCCCGCGTGCCAGGCCGCGGCCCGTCGGCCCAGTTCGGCGCGTCGCGGGGCGTCCGCGCACAGTTCCCGCAAGCGGGTATCCAGCTCGGCGGCATCGGCCACGCGGCACGCCGCGCCCGCCTGTTCGAGCCCGCGGCAGATGTCGCGGACGTTGGTCATGCGCGGCCCGTAGACGAGGGCGACGCCGGCGGCCGCGCCTTCGACCGGCGTCTGGCCGCCTTCCTGCGGGGCGAGGCTCTTGCCGCAGAACGCGAGGTCGGCCGCGCGGGTGAGGCGACGCAGCTCGCCGGTGGTGTCCGCCAGATGCACGAGCGTGCCCGCGGGGGCCTCGCCGCCGTCGACCGAGCGTTGGTGGCAGGGCAGGCCGGCGGCCGCGATCTCGGCGCGCACCTCCTTGCGTCGCTCCGAGTGGCGGGGCGCGAGCAGCAGGCGGACGTCGTGCCCGGCGTCGCGCAGGCCGCGGAAGGTGGCGAGCAGCGCGGTCTCCTCGCCCGGCCAAGTGGAGGAGCCCAGCAGCACGATCGTCGCGTCGTCCACGCCGAAGCCCAGGCTCGCGCGCAGCGCGGCGCGCTCGGTCGCGGTCATCGGCGCGTCGCTCGCGACGTCGAACTTCAGGTTGCCGGTGACGACGGGGGCGAGGCCGAGCTCGCGGAAACGTCGCGCATCCTCCTCGCTGCCCGCGGCGATGAGGTCGAAGCGGCTGAGCAACGCGCGCGAGAGGGGGCGGAACCGACGATGCCGGGCGAAGGAACGATCCGAGAGGCGCGCGTTGATCAGCAGGGCGGGGACGCCGCGCGCCCGGGCTTGCGCCAGATGCTCGGGCCAGAGCTCGCCTTCGATGAGGATGATGCGGTCCGGCTGGATCCGTCGCCAGGCGAGCGCGCTGCACGGCCAGAGGTCGGCGGGGAAGATCCCGATGCGCGCGGTCACGTCGGCGTGGCGTTCTTGGGCCAGACGATAGCCGGTGCTGGTCGTGGTCGTCAGGATGATCTCGACGCGGCCGGAAGCGTGCAGTTGGCGCAAGAGGGGTCCGATGGCCTCGATTTCGCCGACCGAGACGGCTTGGATCCAGAGGCGGGCCCGTCCCGGCGTCTTGGGGGGGAGGACCGGGAAAAAGCCCAACCTTTGGCTGAACCCGGTGCCATAACCGCCCCGGCGGAGCATCCGCCAGGCATAGTAGGGCAAGGCCAGCAGGAGCAGGGGAGGGAATAGAATCCGGTAGGCCCAGGACATCGTCGGCCCAGACCGTGCGGAGCCGCCCGAGCCTGTCAGTTCCAAAGGAGGCTCTTTTTGCCGATTTTCCCGCTTGCAGGGAGGCCTCCGGGGTGTTTGAACCAACTTTCCACCGTCTGCAGCGACCGCCGAACGCTTCGGACAAACAACCAAAACCTAGTCAAATACCCAAGATCCAATGTCCCCTCCTTCGGCAAGAAGCGGGATACGGAGCCAAAAACATATGAACATCACCGTTAAAGACCTCCTCGACGCCGGCGTCCACTTCGGCCACCAGACCCGTCGCTGGAATCCCCGCAGCCGTCCGTACATCTTCGACCACCGCAACGGTGTCTCGATCATCGACCTCGAGAAGACGCACGCGTGCCTCGCCGCCGCCGCCGCCTACGTCGAGGAAGCCGCCGCGAAGGGCAAGGAAGTGCTCTTCGTCGCCACCAAGCCTCAGGCCCAGGAAGTCGTCCGCCAGGCCGCCAAGTCGACCGGCATGCCCTTCGCCGTGAACCGCTGGCTCGGCGGCACGCTCACCAACTTCGCGACCATCAAGAAGTCGCTCGAGTCCTACCGCACCTACCTGAAGATGGAGCAGGACGGTTCCCTCGCCAAGATGCACAAGAAGGAAGGCGCCGCCGTCCGCCGCGAGATGTCCCGCATGCAGCGCAACTTCGAGGGTCTCCTCGAGTACCGCGAGCTGCCGGCCGCGATGATCGTCATCGACACCAAGCTCGAGGAGATCGCCGTCAACGAGGCCAACCGCCTCAAGATCCCGGTGATCGGCCTCTGCGACTCCAATTCCGACCCGACCGTCCTCCAGTACCCGATCCCGGGCAACGATGACGCCGCCAAGTCCATCCGCCTCGTGCTGGAAGTGCTGACCCAGGCCGTCCAGGCCGGTCTCGCCCGCCGCAAGGTCGAGCGCGACCCGCGCAAGACCGTCACCCCGGTCGCCCGCCAGGACTCCGGCGATTCCGCCCAGCCCGAGGTCAACATCTCCAAGGAACTGCTCGACGCGAGCAGCGAACCGGCCGCCGAGGAAGGCGCCGCCGGCAAGCCCGTCCGCGCCCGCAAGACCACCAAGTAAGCGCCATGTCCGCCATCACCGCCCAGACGGTCAACGACCTGCGCCAGCGCACCGGCGCCGGCCTCATGGATTGCAAGAAGGCCCTCACCGAAGCCAACGGCGACATGGAGAAGGCCGTCGAGATCCTCCGCATCAAGGGGGTCGCGACCCGCAACAAGAAGGCCGACCGCAAGGCTTCCGAAGGCATCCTGGCCGTCCAGGTCGCCGCCGACGGCCGCTCCGCGACCCTGCTTGAGCTCAACTGCGAGACCGACTTCGTCGCCAAGAACGAGGCCTTCGTGGCCCTCGCCAAGGACCTCGTCGGCCAGGCCGCGTCCAAGGGCGTCGAGAACCTCCTCGACCAGCCTTACCACGCCGACGCCTCCCGCAAGGTGAACGACTACCTGAACGACCAGGTCACGAAGATCGGCGAGAACCTCAAGGTCTCCCGCGTCCTCAAGTTCGAAGCCAACGGCGTCGGCCGCGTCTCGGCCTACGTCCACACCGGCGCCAAGATCGCCGTCCTCCTCGAACTGGGCCTCAAGTCCCAGGCCGCCGCGGCCCACGCCGACGTCGCCGACCTCGCCCGCCAGCTGGCGATGCAGGTCGTCGCGAACAACGGCCGTTTCGTCCGTCGCGAAGAAGTCTCCCCGGAAGTCGTCGCC
>JBEGOO010000078.1:0-2821 GCA_041182045.1 Verrucomicrobiota bacterium | reverse complement strand
TGCGGGCCTGGTCGGCGATGGAGCGGGTGATGGCCTGGCGGATCCACCAGGTGGCGTAGGTGGAGAACTTGTAGCCGCGGCGGTATTCGAACTTCTCGACCGCCTTCACGAGGCCCATGTTGCCTTCCTGGATGAGGTCGGTGAAGAGCAGGCCGCGGTTCTGGTACTTCTTCGCGATCGAGATCACGAGGCGGAGGTTATGCTCGACCATCTCGGTCTTGGCGCGCTGGGCCTCGTCGAGGTGCTTGCGCACGTTGCGGGAGAGGTGGAGCAGCTCGGCCGGCGTGAGGCGCCAGCGGAGCTCGATCTCGCGGGTGCGCGAGGCGGAGATCTCCGGCTTGACGGCCTTCTTGGCGCGGACGGGGCCGCGGGCGATGATGGTCGGCTCGACCAGGTTGCGGGAGTCGTCGATGTCGCCCTTGATGTCGGGGAGCTCGAGCCATTCCTCGAAGAGCTTCATCTTGAAGCAGAACTTCCGGAGGATGTCCTTGCAGCCTTCCTTGGCGGTCTTCTCGAGCTTCACGTAGGCCTCGCGGGCCTTGGCCTTCTTGCCGGCGTCGGTCTCGTCGAGGTATTTCTGCCAGCCCTTGTCGAGCTTGGCCTTGAGCTTGGTGCACTCCTCCGTGGCCTTGGGGAGCATCTTGTAATAGGCGTCGCGGGACTCGACCTTCTTGTCGATGACGACCTTGTCGAAGCGTTCTTCCTTGCGGAGGACCTTGAGGGCGAGGTCGAGCTGGTAGGGCAGGGTGAGCCAGCAGGAGAAGAGGAATTCCTGGGCGCGGAGTTCGGCGTCCTCGATGCGCTTGGAGATCTCGACTTCCTGTTCGCGGGTGAGCAGCGGCTTATGGCCCATCTGCTTCAGGTAGACGTTGAACGGGTCGTACGGGGCGTCGGCCGGCACGGTGCGCGCGGCTTCTTCCTCGGAGTCCTCGACCTTCTTGCGGTACGTCTCGACCTCGTCCTCGTCGAGGAGCTTGATGTCGAGATTATCGAGGATGTTCATGATGTTCTCGATCAGCTCCGGGTCGGTGGCGCTGTCGGGGATGACCTCGTTGATGTTCTGGACGGTCACGAAACCGTTCTTCTTGGAAAGGCTGACGAGGAGCTGGACCTTCTCGTTGATGTCCGGACGGATGGGCGTGGGCACGGGCGCCTTGCCGACGGTCTTGGGCACGGCCTTCACGACCGGCGCGGCCTTGGGGGCGGTCTTCGGGGCGACGGCGGCCTTGGTCGGGGCGGCTTTGGCGGGCGCGGCGGCCTTCGCGGCGGCCTTGGCCGGGGCGGCCTTCACGGGCGCCTTGGCGGCGGGAGCTTTGGCGGCGGCCTTGGCCGGGACGGCTTTGACGGCGGGCTTGGCCTGCTTCGAGGCTTTGGCCGGCTTGTCGGTGGTCTTCTTGTTCTTCTTGTCGGGCATCTTGGGAAAATCAGGCGGCGGTGAGCGTCGGAGGGGTCGCGTGCGATTTGCGGAGGGCGATCTTCTCGGACTGGAGGCGGTTGAGGGTGGCGACGTCGTCGCGGGGCGTGGCGGCGATGCGGGCGTCGAGGCTGCGCATCAGGGCCTGGACGTGGCGGCCGTGGAAGGACTTCAGGATCGTGTTGGCGCGGGGCAGGATGTCCTTCTCGTCGTCGCGTCCGGCGAAGCTCTCGGCGGACAGGCGGGCGGCTTCGGTGCGCAGTTCGTCGTCCAGGGCGCTGATGGCTTCGCGGAGGCCGGCGAAATGGCCATGCGCGGCTTCGTTGAGCAGGGCCATCAGGAGTTGGCCGCCCCGACCGGACTGGTCGATCCATTCGAGCGGCAGCGACTGGGCGATGGGGACGAAGAAGGAATCATGCCGCAGGAGGAACAGTATCAAATCCTCCTCCGACGTTGTCAAGCCCCCCCCCTTGACAACCGGGGCTGGGTTCGGGTCGACGGGGCCGCCGAGCTGGGCGGCGGGGCGCTGGGCCTGCGACTGGGCGCGGTGGCGCTCGTAGGCCATGTGCATCTCGCGGATGCCGATGCCGGCGTGGCGAGCGGCTTCGTTGAGGGCTTCGCGGACGATCTCCTCGGCCCCGGCCTGCTCGACGATGGGGAAGAGGGATTCCAGGAGGCTGAGGCGGCTGGTCAGCGGGAGGTTGACCGAGCCTTCGGGCACCAGGGACTGGACGCAGAACTGCATCGCGCTGCGGGCGCCGGCGACGAGGCCGGCCCAGCCGGCGGCGGACTGGGTCGAGAAGTATTCGTCGGGATCCTTGCCGCCGGGCAGCGAGAGGAAGCGGATGTCGAGGCCTTCGCGCAGGCCGATGGGCAGCAGGCGCAGCGCGGCTTTCTGGCCGGCGGCGTCGGAGTCGAGGAAGACGAGCAGGCGCTGGCTGAAGCGACGCAGCTGCTGGAGGTGTTCCTCGGTGACCGCGGTGCCTTGGGCGGCGATCGCCCCGGGGATGCCGGCGGAATGGCAGCGGATGGCGTCGAGCTGGCCTTCGACGAGCACGAACGGCTCGGCGTCCTTGCGGGTCATGCGGGCGCGGTCGAGGTTGAAGACCGTGCGCGACTTCTTGAAGAGCTCGGTCTCGGGCGAGTTGACGTATTTCGCCTCGCGGGAAGGGTCATCCTGCGGGGTGATGTCGAGCTGGCGGGCGGTGAAGGCGATGACGCGGCCCTGGATGTCGCGGATCGGGATGATCAGGCGGCCGCGGAAACGGCAGCGCCAGCGGAGCGGGTCGGGCACGCGGTCGACGCCGAAGAAGAGGCCGGTCTGGGCGAGGGCGTCCTTGGCGTAGCCCTTGGCGAGCAGGCCGGGGATGAGCTTGGAGTCGTCGACGGGCGCGAAGCCGATGCCGA
>JBEGOO010000077.1:0-5411 GCA_041182045.1 Verrucomicrobiota bacterium | reverse complement strand
TTCATCACCGAAGACCTCGGCATCAAGCTCGAGTCCGTCAAGGTGGCCGACCTCGGCCGCGCCAAGCGCATCGTCGTCGACAAGGAGAACACCACCGTCATCCAGGGCGCCGGCAAGTCCGCCGACATCCAGGGCCGCGTGAAGCTCATCCGTCGCCAGATCGACGAGACCACCTCCGACTACGACAAGGAGAAGCTCCAGGAACGCCTCGCCAAGCTGGCCGGCGGCGTCGCCGTCATCCACGTGGGCGCCGCGACCGAGACCGAGCTCAAGGAGAAGAAGGACCGCGTCGACGACGCCCTGCACGCCACGCGCGCGGCCGTCGAGGAAGGCATCGTCCCCGGTGGCGGCGTCGCGCTCCTGCGCACCGTCAAGGCCATCGACGGCGTGATCAACGCCCTGGCCGGCGACGAGAAGATCGGCGCCCAGATCGTCCGCAAGGCGATCGAGGAGCCGCTCCGCACGCTCTGCTTCAACGCGGGCGTCGAAGGTTCCCTCATCGTCCAGGAAGTCCTGCTCAAGCACAAGGGCGCCGAAGGCTACAACGTGGCCACCGGCGAGTACGAGGACCTCATCAAGGCCGGCGTCGTCGACCCGACCAAGGTCACCCGCACCGCGATCACCAACGCCGCCTCCGTGGCCGGCCTGCTGCTCACGACCGAGTGCCTCATCACCGACCTGCCGGAAGAGAGCAAGCCGGCGGCCGGCGGCGACCACCACGACCACTGAGCCGCGGGACGCGAGTCCCACCCGAACGACGGCGCCCGCTTGGGCGCCGTTTTTTTTGGTCGGGTGGCCGCATTTCTCGGTATTTTTACGACAAAGACTCGGCGCCGCGGGGCAAATGTCCCAGCGGGGCGCGGCTCCGGGTTGCCCTCGGCGGAACAAACGGTTGTTTGGGCGTATCACCCCGACATGCGCACCCTGTTCGCTTACTTCTGCCTGGCGTTCCTCGCCGCGGCCGCCTCCGCCGTCACCGGCCCCGTCCGCGTGCTCTACCTCGACGCCGCCGGCGCGGAGCAGACCGCGAAGGGCAACCTGCACGAGCTCATGGCCGCGCTCGGTCGCGACGCCATCTGGTTCGACTACGCCAGCGGCGAGACGCCGTCCGCCGCGACGCTCGAGCGCTACGACGCCTTGATCGTTCGCCCGCTCGCCGACGGCTCGCCCGCGCTGAACACCTCGGTGAAGCTGCCGACCGGCGCCACCGTCGAGGTCTTCGTCGCCAAGTCCTCCCTGGAGCCGGCCGCGTTCGCCAAGGAACTCGCCGAACGCCTGAACCCCGCCCGCGTCGCCGCCTGGCGCAAGTTCGCCGAGCAGCGCGAGGCCGAGGTCCGCGAGGAGAGCCCGTGGGTCGCCAATTACGAACGCCGCCCGAAGCCGCTGACCTTGCAGAAGCCTTATTCCGTCAAGGGCAGCATGGAGCGGACCCAGGTGCCGGCCGACCTCAAGCTCGTGCTCTTCGCCGCCGAGCCGGACATCATGAAGCCGATCTCCTTCGCGTGGGACGCCCGCGGCCGCCTCTGGGTGGTCGAGACCGCGGACTACCCGCACGGCCTCGTCAACGACCAGCAGGGCCATGACCGCATCAAGATCTGCGAGGACACCGACGGCGACGGCAGGGCCGACAAGTTCACGGTCTTCGCCGACCACCTGAACATCCCGACCGGCCTCGTGTTCGCCAACGGCGGCGTCATCATCTCGCAGGCGCCGAACTTCGTCTTCCTCAAGGATACCGATGGCGACGATAAGGCCGACGTCCGCGAGACCATCCTCACCGGCTGGGGCATCCGCGACACGCATGCCCAGACCAGCAACCTCTCCTACGGCTACGACAACTGGCTGCGCGGCGCCGTCGGCTACAGCGGCTTCAGCGGCGAGGTCGGCGGCCAGAAGCTGAATTTCTCCCAGGGTTCCTACCGCTTCACGGCGGACGGCAAGGCGCTCGAGTTCCAGCACCAGTTCACCAACAACACGTGGGCGCAGAGCAACAACGCCTTCGGCGACGACTTCGGCGGCACCGCCAACGGCGCCCCGATCTTCTTCGGCGGCATCCCGCAGAACCTCGTCCCGAAGGGCGCCCGCGCCATGACGGCCAAGAAGATCAACGCGGTCGACCAGGCCCACACGATCACCCCGAACTTCCGCCAGGTCGACGTGATGGGGGGCTACACCGCGGCCGCGGGTTCCAACTTCATCTATTCCGCCGCGCTCCCGGCCCGCTACCAGGGCAAGGCGATGGTCTGCGAGCCCACGATGAAGCTCATCTCGCTCATGGACGTCCAGCCGCAGGGCGCGGGCTACGTCGCGAAGGACGCCTTCAACCTCGTCGCGAGCTCCGACGAATGGATGTCCCCGGTCTACTCCGCGGTCGGTCCCGACGGCGCGATCTGGTTCGCCGACTTCCAGAACTTCATCATCCAGCATAACCCGACCCCGAGCGTCGAGCGCGGCGGCTTCAAGGGCACGACCGGCGTGGGCGGCGCGCACGAGAACCCGCTCCGCGACCACTCCCGCGGTCGCATCTACCGCCTCGTCGCCGCCGACGCGCCCGTGGGCGCCAAGGCCGTGGCCCAAGGCTCCGCCCCCGCCGACCTGGTGGCGGGTCTCTCCGGTCCGACCCAGTACGGCCGCCTCCAGGCCCAGCGCCTGCTGGTCGAGGGCAAGGTGAAGGCCGCCGTTCCCGCCTTGGTCCAACTCGTCACCCAGAAGGGCGACGACGTGGGCGCGATCCACGCCCTTTGGGCGCTGCAGGGTCTGGGCGCCCTCGACGAGGTCACGCACCAGAAGGCCCTGCTCTCGTCCTCCGCCCCGCTGCGTCGCAACGCCATCCGCGCCTTGGGCGTCGACGCCGCCGCGCAGAAGCTTCTCTTCGGCGCCGGGGTCGTCGCCGACAAGGATCCGGCGACCCGTCTCGCCGCCCTGGTGAAGCTCCTCGAGTTCCCGACCACCCCCGAGCTCAAGACCTTGGTGCGCGGGCTGGCCGGCGACGCCGCCGTGCAGGCCGACGAGTGGCTGAAGGAGGCCGCCAAGCTGCTCGCGAAGAAGCACCAGACCCAGGTCTACGTCGAAGGCCCGAACCTCCTGCCCAACCCCGGTTTCGAGGAGGTCGCGGGGCAGTTGCCCGTGGGCTGGAAGCGCCGCGACTACGGTAATCCGCCCGGCAACAAGGGAGCCAAGTGGGACATCGTCGCCGACCCGGCCATGGTGCATTCGGGCAAGTCCGCGGTCCGCGGCATCACGCGCGACAACGGCGACACGAGTTTCTTCGCTGATGTCCCGCTCAAGCCGGACACCGAGTATCGTCTCAGCGCCTGGATCAAGACCCATGGCTTCCGCGGCAAGGCCAGCCTGAACGACCACATCGGCCGGGCCGAGACCACCGCCATCAACCGCGACAGCGACTGGGTCGAGGTCGAGACCACCTTCAACTCGGGCAAGCGGACGAAGGCCTCGATCAACCTGCTCCACGTGGGCAAGGGCGACATCTACTTCGACGACGTGAAGCTCTGCGAGCTCACGGTGGCCGGCGAAGCCCCGCTGGCCGCGGGCGACGTCAAGCGCGGCGAGGAGATCTTCTGGAAGCATCCCGTGGCCGCGTGCATGAACTGCCACATGGTGAAGGGCAAGGGTAGCGCCATCGGGCCCGCCCTCGACGGCATCGCCACGCGCGCCACGCCCGCCTACATCCACGAATCCCTGACCGAGCCGAACAAGGTCCTCGCCAAGGGCTACGAGCAGCTCGGCGTCTCGCCGATGCCGCCGATGGGCCTGATCCTGAAGCCGCAGGAGCTCGCGGACGTGAAGGCGTTCCTGCAGACTCTTAAATAAGCGAGGGGAGGGCGGGTCGCCAATTGGGTTGCCTCCGGTCCGGGGGCGGCTTTCCCTCCCGCATGGCCGTCCAGCTCCAGAAAGAGACCTCCCCGCTCGTCACCCTCGCCCTGTTCTTCACCGTCACCACGTTGACGATCCTGGTGATGTACCTGGGCATCCCCGGCACGGGTTTCCATGGTCTGCGCGCGGGTGTGCACTTCGACATGGAGGCGGGTTTCGAGGACGCCCGCTTCATGGACAACCGGATCCAGTGCGACTCCGCCGCGGCGCTGCGCGAGGTCCAGGCCGCGCTGGTCGCGGTGAAGGCGGACTATCCCGTCGAGCGCGTCACGGTGAAGCTGGAGAACTACGCCTCCGGCTACAAGTTCGCCGTCCGTTACGTGACCTATTACGCCCAGCGCCTGAACCTCGGCGGCGAGGGCAAACTCTTCCGGCGCGGCGCCCAGGTGGGTGACGCCGACCTCGACCGCGAGGTGAAGGCGAAGGACGAGGAGCTCGAGAAGGCCATCCGCGGCGCCCTCGAGAAGTATTTCAAGTCGAAGGGCGCGCAGTAAGTCCCTGGCTTATTTCTTGGCGGGCGCGGGCGGGGCCGGCGGGACGGGCTTGGCTTCCTTCAGGCGGACTTCCTTCGGCGCGGGGTGCTGCTTCAGCCAGTCGGCCCAGCCGGGTTGCTCGCCGGGCTTGATCGACCAGACGGTGACATCGTCGATCTCCAGGTGGCCGGCCTCGAGGCCGCCCAGCATCACGGCGTGCAGGTCGCTCCGGTAGGTCGGGTGCTTGCCGTGGAGGGTCGGCCCGTCCTGGAGCCGGACCACGACCTCGTCGGCCCGGCGTTCGACCATCACCACGTACCACTTGCCGGGCTCGAGCTTGAAGTCCGGGGCGACGTCGAGCTGGAGCGTGTCCCCGTCGGCGAGGAGCATCGCGCCGTTCGCGCCCCAGGTCACGCGGCAGATGTGGTGGCCGATCTCGATGAAGGGCGGGACCGAGCGACGTTGGTCGGCGACGTAGGGCTGGCCGTCGACGATGCGCAGCGAGAACTTCAGGATGTAGTCGGCCGGGGTCTTCGTGAGCACGATGCGCGGGTGCACGCCCTTGTGGGTTTCGTGGGCGGCCTGATACTCCGCGGAGGAGGCCTCGCCCTTGAGCACGCCGCCTTCGACCTTCCAGCGCGTGCCTTGGTTCGGGTTCCAGGCCCCCACGGCGGGCGACTTCGCGGGCAGGGCCTTGAGCTCCCGCGCCTCGCTGAAGTCATCGGCGAAGACCTTCTGATCCGGGAGCAACCACTGCGGCGCCAGTTCGGCGGCGCTGGCCAGCGGGAGCAGGGCGAGGAGCCGGAGGTGACGGTAGGGGAGGGGCATGTCGATGGAACCACGGCAAGGGGCCAAGGTTGCGGGCGGGCGGGGCGCCCGGCCAACGGCAAGGCCCGGATTGCTCCGGGCCTTGGAAAGGTGGGGTGATTGAGGGGACTTGAACCCCCGACCCCTGGTACCACAAACCAGTGCTCTAACCAACTGAGCTACAACCACCGTTCGCCCCTTCCTTGCGGAAAGGGAGTTCAATGCAGGGCATCCCGG
>JBEGOO010000076.1:0-8400 GCA_041182045.1 Verrucomicrobiota bacterium | reverse complement strand
AGGTCGGCGAGGATGCCATCCCACAGGGCGAGGCGGGCCTCGATCGCCTCGGTGGCCGCCAGCGCGGCTTCCTCGGCCTTGCGCGGGTCATCCCCGCAGAGCAAGGCGGTCATCCGCCGCGCGATCTCGCCATGGTGCCCGCCGTCGACCTCGATGTGTCGTTCGAGGTAATAGCGGAAGACGTCGAGTCTACCCGGATGGTCGGAGCTCAATCGACGGACCACTTCCAGGAACATCTCCGGGATGAGGTCCTCGCGACCGTAGGTGAAGGCCGCCGCGACCTCATGCGTCTTGCCTGCGCAGGCGAGGGTCAGCGTCGCGGTCGTGAAACGAGCCGCGGCGGCCGGGGGCTTCGCCTGCCGCAAGGCGACGGCGAAGTCGGCGCCCTGCGCGAGGGAGGTCGTCACCTCGCGGATCGCGCGGTCCTCCGCCCCGGCCGCCCCCATCGCGCGCAGGTAGAGGTCGAAATGGCTGATGCGTCCGCCGGTCGGATCCACGTCCGATTCCTCGCCGCAGACGATTTCGTTGATCAGGAAGCGCACCTCGGCGTCGCCCACCGGGACCCAGGGCACCGTCACGCAGGTGAGGTCGCGCTGCAGACGTTTGAGCAAGGACATGAAATCCCAGACCGCGAACGCGTGGGACCGCATGAAGACCTGGACATCCGCCAGGCTGCGCATCCGTCCGTAGAGCGGGTGTGTCAGCAGGCGGGCGCGGGCCGGTTCGATGCGGGCGCGGATGTGGTCATGGAGCACCATGCCGCCACGGTAAGGGTCGGCGGAGGCAGGCAAGCCGAAGCGACGGTTATTTGCCCAGCTCGAACAAGTAGCGGAAGAGGTCGGCCAATTCCTGCGGCGACAGCCCGGCGGTCAGGCCGTCGGGCATGATCGAGCCGACGTCGGAGCGGGCGGCGAGATTCGCCTTGGCGATGACGTCGAATCCGCCGGCGGTGAAGTTGCGCAACGTCAGCTGCTCGGCGGTCTCGGCCACGCGGTACCCTTGCAGGGTGCGGCCGTCCTTCGTGGTCACCTGCGTGAGAAGATAGCCTTCCTTGACCTGGCGTTTCGGCCAGAGCACGGATTCGACGATGGCCTCGGGGGACATCGCCCGGCCGACCGCGGAGAGGTCCGGTCCGATGGCGCCGCCTTGGGACTCGATCCGGTGGCAGGAAAGGCAGGCGCGCGCGGCCGAGGTCGCGATCTTCGCGCCGCGTTTCGCGTCACCCGTCGCCTGCGCGGCGGCCACCAAGCGGGCCACGAGCGCGGCGTCGTAGGCGCCGACCGTTTCGGTCATCCCGGCGGTCGCCTGCAAGGCTTGCCGCAGCGTGGGCGCGTCGGCTCCGACCTGCGCCATCCATCTTAGCACGAGGCGGGCGGCTTCGGCGCCGGGCGGGGTCTGGCGCCACGCCGTGAGCAGCGCGGCGGGCCCGGTCTTCAGTTCGAGCAAAGGGGCGAGCAGCGGACCCACCTCGGCGACGTCGCGACAGCCGGCGAGCGCCGCCACCGCGCGTTCGGCGACCACGGTCGGCGCGTGCGGCGCCAGCGCGGCGATCGCGGTGGCGCGCACCGTCGGATCCGGGTCGGCGAGCCAAGGCGCGAGTTTCGGGAGCGACTCCGCCCGGCGCAGGCGCGCGTACGCCGTGAGTGCCGCCAACCGCAGCTCCGCGGGGGTCTCCGCCGTCAGCCAACCCTCGAGCTTGGCCAGGGCGCCGACGTCTTTCCCGGTCACGGCAAGCAGGCGACAGGCGGTCGCGCGGGCGAAGGGCTCCGGCCGTTCGAGCCAGCCTTTGACCAGGGCGGAGTAGTTCACCGTCGGGCGGACGCGCGCGGTGGCGACCCACGCGTCGGCCAATGTCGGGTTGGTCGGCTCGAGCCGCAGCGCGAATTCGGCATCGGCCGCCGAGCCCGCCTGGATGAGCACCTTAAGCAACCTCAGCCGGGTCTCCGGATTCAGCCCGGGCTTCGTGGTCAGCGCGCGCAGACGCGCCAAGGAGTCCGCCTCGCCCATCGTCGTGTAAAGCCGTGCCAACGCTTCCGGGCGCGACTCGAGGTCGAGTCGGCCTTTGGCGTCCGTCGCCTGCCAGCCCGGCGCCAGCGCGTGGATCGTCTGCGTCAAGGCGTGCTCCAACGCCGCGTCCATCGGCTGCTCCAAAGCGAGCGTCGCGATCCGCACCGCCTCGGTGGCGGCCGCGGCCGGCATCCACCCGCAGGAGACCACGGCGGCCATGCGTACGCGCGGGTGCGAGTCCTGGACGGCTTGGCGGAGCAGGGTGCGCGCCTCGGGCAACGTGGCGCCCCAGCCGGCGAGCAGGCCGGCGCCCCAGGCGCGGTAGCGGAAGTCCTCGGCCGCCAGCAGACGCTTGATCACCGTCGCGTTCGGTTGCTCATGGGCCGCGTACACGCCGCTGAGCTCGTAGAGCATCGCGGGCGAGGCCGTGGCGAGATCCACCGTCCGAAGGGATGCGAGCACTTCGGCGGCGGGCAACCGGTAGAGCCTGAACTTCGCGGCGTCGCGTTCCCAGCGTTCCGGCGAGCCTAGGTGCGCGAGCAGTTCCTTGGCGCCGAGCACGCCCAGGGCCGGGCGGGGCACCGTCGGCCGGCCTTCCGCCGTGATCCGCCAGATCCGGCCGTGCGATTGGTCGCGGCGCGGGTCGCGGTAGCTCGCCTGGTAATGGCCGATCACCGGGTTGAGCCAATCCGCCACATAGATCGCCCCCTCGGGGCCGACCCGGCTCTCCACGGGACGAAACTCCTTCCCGCCGGCCAGCAGGTCGCCCAGGTCCTCGGTGCGGAAACTCGAGCCTTGGTCGCGCAAGCGGTACAGTTGCACCTGGCTGGTGAAGTAAGTGCTCTTGAGGAGCACCCCGCGCAGTTCCGGCGGCAAGTGGCCGCTGCCGAGGATCTCGGGCTCCATGCTCTTGCCACGGGAGTGCGCCAAGGCCGTCGGCAAGGGCTGCGGGTGAAGGGTCGGGACGAGTCCGGGCGAGCTATGCCAGATCGGCGTGTCCGCGCCGCTGCCGTGGAACATCTGGCCTTGGTCATCCCAGGCCGTGCCCCAGCAGTTGAGACCGGCCGCGCTCTCGTTGAGGAAAGAATCCAGCCGCAGCGTCCGCGGGTTGAAGCGCCAGATCCCGCTGCGGTTGAGCTCGGCCAGCCCATGCGGTGTCTCGACGTAGGACCAGATATGATAGCCTTGGGTGAACCAGAGGCAGCCGTCGGGCCCCCAGCGCAGCGAGTTGGCGTCCTGGTGCGTATCGCCCGTGCCGAAGCCGCTGAGGATCACCGCGCGCCCGTCGGCCTTGCCATCCCCATCGCGGTCGGGCAAATGCACCAGCTTCGTGCTCTCGACGACGTAGATCCCGCCGCCGGCCTCGAGCGGGGCGAACTCGAAGCCCAGCGGCATCGTCAGCCCTTCCGCGAACCGCCAGGACTTGTCCGCCTTCCCATCCCCGTCGGTGTCCTCGAGCACGAGGATGAAGTCGCGGCCATGTTCGCCCGGCTGCAACTGCGGGTAGGCCGGCGTGCATGCGACCCAGAGCCGACCGCGTTCGTCCCAGCGGATCTGCACCGGGCGGATCACGCCGAGGGACTCGTCGGCGAAGAGGTTCACCTTGAAGCCGGGTCGCACCTTGAACCCCGCCAGCTGTTCGGCCGGCGTCGGCGCGGGCGGGTCGGCGCGGGCGGGTAGGGCCGGCGGCGGTGGCGGGAGCGGTTGGCCGGTCGCGAGCGCGCGGATGACGCCGTCGGCGTGCGCCAGCCGCGGCTGATGCTGACGCAGCTCCTCCACGAAGCTCGGGTGGTCGGGCGCGGCCTTGGCGAACGGCTGCGTCGTGCGGTCACCGTAGGCGAAGGCCCAGTTCATGCAGCGCCAGGTATCGAACCAGAGCCGGTTCTTCTCGACGACCGCGGCGCGCAAGGCCTCGCTGGGCGCGCCCTTCCCGGGCAGGAGCCGGTCCGCGATGGCGGCCCCGACGAGGCGGGCGCCGCTTTCCGTGAAGTGAAGGCCGTCCCGGGTGAGCTTCTCGCCCGTGGACGCCTTGAGCCCGAGCAGGTCGACATAGACGAAGCCGTGGCGGCGCGCGATCGCCTCGGCGGCGCCCGCGAACCGGACCAGACGCGGGTTCAGTCCGGTGTTGTCGCGCACCCGCGGGTCCGAGGGTTTCTCGAAGGGCGGCGGGCCAAGCACGACGAGGCGCGGCGTCACCTGCGCGAACTCCAGCAGCAGTTTCTCGTAGGCCTCCGTGAACGCCTCGGGCGTGCAGGTCGGATCGAGCGCCTCCACCTGCCCGAACCACGCGACCACGGTCGTCGCCCCGGCGCCCCGCAGGTTCTCCTCCCAACTGCCCCAGGCCATCATGCGGTTCTGCCGGAACACCGTGTCCCCTTCCCAGCCAAGATGCCGGAACGTCGGGGCGTCCGCGCCGAACCGCGCGGTGAGCAGGCTTTCGAGCCCGCCGCTGGCCTGTTCGATGACCGTGTTTTCAGAGCCCGTGAAGACGACGACGTCCGCAGGGCCGGCGCTGAACCGACCGTCCATGAAAGGGGCGGGGCGGGGGCGGGTCGCGAGGCGGTCGGTCATGCGTCCGACCGGACCCTCCGCCGTCATCTCGGTGGCGGCTTCCGTCGAGTCCGGCAGGACCTCGAGTTGGAAATCCTTGAAGGAGGCCCGTCCGGTGCTGCCCGGCGACAACTCCAGCGCGAGGACCCCGCGGATCCGTCGCGGACCGGCTTCCACGTGGTCCTGCATCGCGACGCCGTTGACCCAGGTCCGGAGCCGTCGCCCCTCCGCCCGGATCCGGTAGGTGTTCCAGTCGCCGACCTTGGCCACGGCGGCGACCTTGGCCTTGTCGGGGTACGAGATCATGCCGCCCCGCGGCCCTTCCTTGAACAAGCCGCCATCGTAGCCCTGGCCGATGTCGAGCTGCCAGCCGAGGATGCGCTTGCCCGGTTCCACCGCGCTGCGGAAGAACAGGCCCGTGCCCACGTGGCCTTGGGTCCGGGCCTGGAAGGTCAGGTCGAAGTTCTCGAGCTCGCGGTCCGTGCGCAACCAGCTGTCGCGCGGTCGCGCCACGCCGTCGCTCACGAGCGCGCCGTCCTCCGCTTTCCAGGAAGCGGCGGCCTCCCCGCCCCAGCCGGCGAGGTCGCGGCCGTTGAAGAGCGGCCCGGCGGCGGCCGGACGCGCGCGTTCCGGGGTCGTCGGCACCGGTGTCTCGGGCAGCTTCTCCAGCGCGATATCCTTGTAGCGGACCACCGAGTGGGCGTTGCCGTGGATCTGCAAGGCGATCCGCCCGACCAGCGGGATCGACGGGTCGGTCTCGACGTGGTCGACCGTCTGGACGCCGTTCAACCAGATCTGGATCCGCGGCCCCTCGGCGCGGATGCGGTAGGTGTTCCACTCGCCGGTCGGCTTGAGCGCCTTCGCCTTGGTCGCCGCGTCCGGCTGGGCGAGGAAGCGGTTGCGTCGGCTCTCGTCGTACAGCCCCCCGTCGTAGCCCGCCCCGAGGTCGGCCTGATAGCCGACCATCTCATGGTGCGAAGGTACGCGGCGGGAGCGCAGCTGGACGCCGCCGTTCACGAAGCCCTTCGTGCCCTCGAGTTTCCAGCGGAGCGTCAGGTCGAAGTTCGCGAGATCCTCGGTCCACGCGAGGAACTCGTTCCGGGGTTGGTTCCGGTCGAGGCTGCCGGCCTCGATGCAACCATCGACCACCCGCCAGGTCGTCGCGGTGTCGCCTTCCCAGCCGGTCAGGGTGCGCCCGTCGAAGATCGGCGTCGGGGCGGCGAGCAAGGACAGGGCGCCGAGCAAGGACAGGCAGGCGGGGCGGAGCAAGCGGTGCATGGGGTGGCCGAGGGGAGCGGCGTCCGTGGGATTAGTTCGGCGGCGGGCCGGGGTCAATCGACCCGTCGGCCTGTGAATAAGTCCCGGGCGTGCGGGCGACGTTTGCCAATCCTCCGGAAAGCCTTTGGTTAGGCCCATCCCATGCGCACCCTCGCCCTCCTCGCCGCCTGCTTTCTCATGACCAACGCTTCCGCCGCCGCCCCCGACCTGCTCGCCCTCCCCGTCAAGGATATCGAGGGCAAGGCCACCTCGCTTGGCGCCCTCAAGGCCAAAGCCATCCTCGTCGTGAACGTCGCCAGCGCCTGCGGCTACACGCGCCAATACGCCGGCCTGCAGGCCTTGCAGCAGGCTTACCAGGACAAAGGCCTGGTCGTCGCCGGCTTCCCCTGCAACGACTTCGGCGGGCAGGAGCCCGGCACCGAGACCGAGATCCGCAAGTTCTGCACCACCCGCTTCCACGTCACGTTCCCGCTCTTCGCCAAGGTCAGCGTGCAAGGCGCCGGCGCGCATCCCTTGTTCGTCGCCCTGACCGGCAAGGAAGCCGGCCATCCCGGACCCGTCACCTGGAATTTCAACAAGTTCCTCGTCTCGCGCGACGGCAAGCTGCTCGCCCGTTTCGAGTCCGACGTCGAGCCCGACTCCGCCGAGCTCAAGGCGGCGATCGAGCAGGCGTTGAAGTGAGCCCGCGCCGGTCGCTCAGGCCGGCCAGAGCAGTTTCAGGACCAGCGCGAGCACGACCGCGAGGAAGACGCCGCGGATGAGCCCGGCGCCGTGCTT
This sequence comes from Verrucomicrobiota bacterium, assembly GCA_041182045.1. Classification (GTDB taxonomy): domain Bacteria; phylum Verrucomicrobiota; class Verrucomicrobiia; order Opitutales; family UBA953; genus UBA953. The sequence goes on along the minus strand of JBEGOO010000076.1, from coordinate 1,788 downwards.
GAGCACGAGCCCGGCGCCGAGGCGGGCGCCGATGAGCTGGCCGGCGATCATGGCGAGCGCGACCCAGGGCGCGACCTGGCCATGGACCGCGAAGACGAGGAGCGAGCCGAGGTTGCTCGCGAGGTTCACGACCTTGGTGAAGGCGTTGGCGCGCGTGAGTTCCCGCCCGAGCAAGGTCACGAGGCCGAGGATCCAGAAGGCCCCGGTGCCCGGCCCGAAGAAGCCGTCGTAGAAACCAAGCGTGAGACCGAAGAGCCAGCCGAACAACGTGGCGTCGAGGCGGGCCTTCGTCGCCTGCGCGCCCAGCCGCGGGCTCAGGGCGACGTAGACGACGACGGCGAGCAGCATCCATGGGATGACGCGGCGGAGGGCGTCGTTACCGATGAGCGTGAGCGTCCACGCACCCGCCATGGAGCCAAGGAAGGCGAGGGCGGCCGCGAGCCGGACCTCGCCCCAGCCGACGAGTCCGGCGCGCGCGTAGCGGGTCACGGCTATGAGCGTGCCGCAGGAGCTCTGCGCCTTGTTCGTCCCGAGCGCGAGCTGCGGCGGCAGGCCGACCCCGAGGAGCGTGGGCACGGTGATCAGGCCGCCCCCGCCCGCGATGGCGTCGATGAAGCCGCCCGACAGGCCGGCCGCGAACAGCAGGGCGTACTGGGTGGCGGTGATTTCCATCCGTCGGGCATAGCCGGGCGAGACGAGGGGTCAACGCCGCGGGTTTCGGCTTTGCTCCCGGCGGCGTCAGCGTAGAGTCGGCGCATGTCCCCGGAGCCCGCCACCGACCGAGAGGTCCGCTCCGGCTTCCTGCTCGGGCTGGGCTGCGTCATCGCCTTGGTGGTCGGCGCCTTGGCTTTCTTCGGTCGGACGCATCCGTCCGCCGCCCGTCCCGGTGAAGCCACCCGGGCGGCAGGCGTGAAGACGATCCGCACGAAGACCGGACACCCCGTGCGGAGTTCGGCGAAGCTGTCGTTGGACGAAGCCGGCAATATCCTGCCGGACGCGCCGGTGCTGGGACCGAAGGCCTTGGAGGAGCTGGCGGAGACCCGTCTGCGCGACCTGCAGGCCATCGCCAAGGAACTGGGCTGCGCGGATGAAACCAGGCTCTTCGGCTTTTCCAAGGCGGCCGAGGACGCCCTCCAAGTCATGCAACAGGAGCCCGGCTGGCGCGAGCTCGGCGCGGAGATTGACGCTTTGCAAGCCCGCTGGGACAAGGCGGACCCGGAGGAGCGCCTCCGCATCCATGCCCGAGTCAACGAGAACTTCGACGTGCTCCTCGCCGAGGCCCGTCGGCGGTTGTCCGCCCTACGTTAAGCCTTGCTCCATGTCCGCCTTCTCCCGCTCCCGTCGGTCTTTCCTCCGCCAGGCCTCGCTGCTGGGCGCGCTCGTCGGCGTCGCGCGACTTCCCGCCGCCGAGACCGACGAATCCTTCGACGTCTGCGTCTACGTCGGCAACGCCAGCGGCGTGATGGCGGCCTGCGCGGCCGCGAAGGAGGGCGCCAAGGTCGTCGTCGTCGAGCCGAGCCGATGGCTGGGCGGCATGACCGGCGGCGGCTTGATGCATGTCGATTGGGGCCGCGAGGAGGCCGTGGGTGGCTCCACCCGTCCGATCCTCAAGCAGGGCTTCGACGACCCGCAGTACCGCGCGACATTCTGCAAGCTGCTGGCCGACGCGGGGGTCCCGGTGATCTACGACCACCGCGTCGGCGCCGTGGAGAAGGTCGATGGCCGGATCCGCGCCATCACGCTGGACCGCGCGCCGTTCGACGCGACCGGCTGTCCGCCGGCCCACGC
>JBEGOO010000075.1:0-3948 GCA_041182045.1 Verrucomicrobiota bacterium | reverse complement strand
CGCGGCGGATGACCGCCTTGCTCTGCGGGGATGACCCGCGCAAGGCCGAGGAAGCCGCGCTGGCGGCCACCGAGGCGATCGAGGCCCGCCTCGCCCTGTGGGATGGCATCCTCGCCGACCTGCCCGGCTAAGCCGAATTCAAGCCCGCTTCTCCTTGAGGCCGGCGGCGTAGGCTTCGAACACCAGTTTGATCTGGTCGCGGACGCGGCGGAACTCCGCGCGGATCTCCGCCGGCGTGCCGGTCGCGTGCGCCGGGTCGCTGAAGCCCCAGTGGTAGCGGTTGGCCTGGCCCGGGAAGACAGGGCAGACCTGGTCCGCGTTGCCGCAGACCGTGATGACGGTCGCGACCGTGCGGTTGAGGAACTCCGAGAGGTGCTTGGAGTGATGCGCCGACGCGTCGAGACCGATCTCCTGCAGCACCGCGAGGGCTTCCGGGTGGACGTAGCCGGCGGGTTTGGAACCGGCGCTGGCGACTTCGATGACGTCCCCGGCGGCGCGACGGAGGATGGCTTCGGCGAGATGGCTCCGGCAGGAATTGCCGGTGCACAGGATGAGGACCAGGGGCTTGCTCATGGGAAATGTTCAGCAGCAACCGCTGCCGGGCTGGCAGGCGTTCGGGACGCAGACGTCGGGCGCGAGGCAGTCGGCCTTGGTCGCGCCGAGGAGGAAGATACGCTCCCCGCCTTCGACCACCGAGCCCAGCACGGGGAAGGCGGTCAGCAACGGGAAATCATGCTCCACCTCGATCGGCAGGTCGGTCGAGCCGAGCAGGCCGACGCCCCGCTCCAGGATCTGCAACGCCTTGGCGCAACCGACGCGATGGTCGGTGTCGTCGGCCGCCCAGAGCTGCAGACGGGCCGAGGCCTGGGTGCGGATCGTGCCGCCGCAGTCGATGAAACGCTTCTCGACCCGGGCGACCTCGGTGAGGTGCAGGTGGATCGGGGTCAGGCCGCCGGTGGGAAGGCGGAAGCGGAGGCCCAACGCCGGGGCCAGCGCCAGCGCCTGACGGAATTCGGCGAAGGTCAACGGCTGGGCTTGGAAGGCGCTCTTCATTTCCCGTCATCCTCGTCCGACGCCGCCCCGCGGTCAAGCCGGGTGCCTCGACGGGCCAGCTAATCCTTGGCGAGGTCAGGGAACCATCGTTGGATTACCGCACTCTCCTTGCCATGCCCACCCGCCTGCTCGCCCTCCTCGCGGCCCTCGCCTACCCTGCCCTGCTCGCCGCCGTCGATCTCCACGTCGCGGTCGACGGGAACGACGCGTGGTCCGGCCGGCTCGCCCGGCCGAACGCCGACGGTACCGATGGCCCGCTGGCTTCGCTGGAAGGCGCCCGCCTCGCCGTCCGGAAATTACCGCGCCCGCTGACCGAGCCCGTGCAGGTCGTCTTCGCCGCCGGTACCTATCGCCTGGCCCGGACCGTGGCCTTCGACGCGGCGGATAGCGGTACGCCGGAACACCGCATCGCCTACATCGCGGCCCCGGGCGCCACCGTGGTGCTCTCCGGCGGACGCGAACTACCGGCCTTCCAAGCGGGTAAAAACGGGCGCTGGGAACTCCGGACCCCGGCCGGGACGGAGACGTTCGAGCAGCTTTGGGTCGGCGATCGCCGCGCCACGCGCGCCCGCTCCCACGCGCAGGGCTACGCCTTCCTACGCGGCATGGAGAGCGAGACCAAGGTCGGCGGCGGCCGGAAGACGGGCGAGACCTTCCGCCAGAAGCTCCTGGTCGAACCCAAGGACCTCCAGGCCTTCGCGGAGGTCTCGGAGGCCGAGATGCAGGATGCGGTGGTGAACTTCTATCATAAGTGGGATAACACGCGCCGCCGCGTCGAGTCCGTGGACCCGACGAGCGGGATGTTCACGGTCGTGGGCGGCGCCACCAAGCCGCACAACCCGCTCGACCACCTGACGGGCTTCACGATCGAGAACCTGCCGACCTTGCTCGACGAGCCGGGCGAATGGTTCCTGAGCCGCGCGGGCGCGCTCGCCTACCTACCCCGCGCGGGCGAGAGCCTCGCGGCGGCCCGGGCGACCTACCCGGCGCTGGAGAAACTGCTGACCTTCGCAGGCGCGTCCGGACGTCCGGTGGCCCACCTCGAGTTCCGCGGCCTGCGCTTCCGGCATGCCAAGGGCGTGGCGACGCTCGCGACCTTCGAGCCGAACCAGGCCGCCGTCGCCAGCGTGGACGGGGCGATCACGCTGGAACAGGCGGCCGCGATCCGCTTCCAGGATTGCGAGCTCGCGCATTTCGGCGGCTACGGCTTCTCCCTGCGCCGCGGGACACGCGACGTGGCCATCGAGCATTGCCTCATCACCGACATGGGGGCGGGCGGGGTGAAGATCGGCAGCCTGAACGACGAGCCGCAGGACGCCGACGTGGTCCGCGGCAACCGCGTTCACGACTGCATCATCCGGGACGGCGGACTGCTCTTCCCCTGCGCGGTCGGGGTCTGGATCGGCTCGGCGTCCGACAACGCGGTGACGCATAACGAGATCTCCGACCTCTTCTACTCGGCGGTGTCCGTGGGTTGGCGCTGGGGCTACGCGCCGAGCCGCGCCAAGCGCAACCGGGTCGAATGGAACCACCTGCACCACCTCGGAAAAGGCATCCTGAGCGACATGGGCGGCGTCTACACGCTCGGGCCGTCGGAGGGCACCTCCGTGAGCCATAACCACATCCACGACGTGACATGCTTCAGCTACGGCGGCTGGGGCCTCTACACGGACGAGGGCAGCACCGGCATCACGATGGAAGGCAACCTTGTGCACGACACGACCGACGGCGGCTTCCACCAGCACTACGGCAAGGACAACGTGATCCGGAACAACCTCCTGGCCTTCGGCGAGGAGTCGCAGGTCCAGCGGTCGCGGATGGAGACCCACCGATCCTTCGTCTTCGAGCGCAACCTCGTGGTCTATGAACGCGGCGGGCTGCTGGGGCACGAATGGCGCGGTACGCCGGAGAACTACCTGCTCCGCGGAAACCTCTACTGGGACTACTCCGGCCGGCCGGTCCGCTTCCCGCCCGCCGACAAGCTCGCCTTCGAGGCTTGGCAGAAGACCGGGCAGGACGCGGGCTCCGTCATCGCCGACCCGCTCTTCGTGGACGCGGCGAAGCGTGACTTCCGGCTGAAAGCGGGGTCGCCGGCGTTCGCGCTGGGCTTCCAGCCGCTGGAGGTGGAGAAAATGGGCGTGCTCGGCGCGGAGTGGCGCCAGGTCGCCGCGACCTTCGAACGCGCGCCCACCCTACCGCGACCGGCCAAGCCGGCGGCCCCGCCGCTGAACCTCCACCAGGACTTCGAAGGCCGGATCACGAACCCGCAATACCCCTTCCCCTCCGCCCACGGGAGCCTCAGCCGCATGAACAAACCAGGCATCGCGCCGGCCGCCACGAAGGACCCGGTGGACGCGCTGCTCCTCACCGGGGCGCAGGCCTCCCAGGGCAAGCAGAGCCTCCTCTTCCGCGACGCGCCCGGCCTGCCCGCGGCGTATTACCCGATGCTGACCTTCGCACCCCACCACCGCGCGGGCACGAGCACCGTCGCCTTCGATCTCTTCCTCGAACCCAAGGCTTGTTTCATCCACGAATGGCGGACCGGCGGCAATCCCTACGCCACCGGCCCCGTGCTCTCGATCAAGGATGGACGCCTCACCGGGGTCAAAGGCCTGGATCTCGCGCTGCCCCTCCGCCAGTGGATCCGCCTCGAGCTGAGCGCCGCGATGGGCGCGGACGCGCCCAAGGTCTGGAGCCTGCGCGTGACGCCGCGCGGGGGCGCGACGCAGGAGCTCAAAGACCTGCCGTTCCGCAGCCCGAAGTTCGACCAGCTGGCCTGGCTCGGCTTCATCAGCAACGCGAACGAGGTGACCGAGTTCTATCTCGACGAACTGGATATCCGCACGACGGACACGGGACGCTGAAGCTCAGGCGGAGGGCGCGGCCGGGCGGGCG
>JBEGOO010000074.1:0-10701 GCA_041182045.1 Verrucomicrobiota bacterium | reverse complement strand
CGGGGGTCTCGGCCAGGATGCGCGCCAGCGCCTGGAGGAAGGCGGGCTGGCCGACGATGACGCGGGTGACCACGGGGGCCCCGGCGCGGCGCGTGGCGGCCTCCCAGCGCAGGCCCGGGGTGAGGGCGTCGATCTCCGCCCACGACATCGGGTGGTAGTGCGCGTCGGGATCGCGGAGCTTCACCATCGGCAGGGAGACCTCGGCGAGCTTGGTCTCGAAGGCGAGGACGGCCGCGCCGGCCTTCCGGGCGCGCTCCGCGTCATAGCCGAGGAAGCCCAGCATCTTCGCGACATGCGCCGGGAACGCGTCGCGCACGCGCTTGGTGGCGGGTTCCGCGCTGAAATAGAAGGCGCGTTCCGGCAGGGAGAGACCCGTCTGCCAGAGGTGCAGCGCCACCCGGGTCTCGTCCTTCTTGTCCTGCGCGGCGTAGACCCCGAGGAACGTCCCCGTGCCCTCGGCGTAGAGCTCGGCGGACGCATCCAGCAAGGCCTGCGGCGTCTCCGCTTGGTCGAGCCGGGCGAGGACGGCGCGCAGGCCGGCGGGGAGCTCGGCCGGGCCGGACTCGAAGCCCAGCGCCGACCGCCAGAAATCGGCGAGGCGACGTTGGTCGCCGGTGGCCGCCGGCTTCGCCAGCAGGTCGGCGTTGATCGCCAGGAGGTCCTCCTTGATCCGGTCATCCTGCCAGGCGAAGGAATTATAGACCGCGCGATCGGCGGGGATCGGGTGCGCCTGGTTCCAGCGTCCGTTGGCGTGCCGCCAGAAATCCTGCCGAGCCGGCACCGTCTCGTCCCGATTGGTCGCGATCAGGTCGAAACAGTCGGTCGGCGCGGCCGACAACGAGGATGCGAGCAAGGCGGCGAACAGGGGTAGGCGCATGCCGCAGGTTGGCTCCGGCCGAGGGAGGGGGAAACCCAATTCTATTCACCGATGACACGGGCCGGGTGGCGGGCCGTTTGACAAGCCGGCGGGGCCCGGCAAAGTCCCCTCCGCCTCCCCCGGGGAGGCCGGCGGCCACCCCGACCCCCGGAAAAATCTACGCAAAGAATCTCCTTTTCCATCAAGGACTTAGGAAATCATGGGCTCGAAAAAGCCTTTTTCGGGCCCCTTATATAGAAGCCTATTACATTTTATTAGAACCCGACCCACCCTTTTCCACATGATCCAAACCCGCCTCCTCCAAGACCTCCGCCTCCCGACCAGCACCCTCCCCGCCCCCGCCCTCGATCGTCTGACCGCCCCCGCCGACGCCCCCTCCCCCGAGGCCCTCTCGGAGGTGGCCGGCCTCGCGGCCCTCGCCTTCGCCGAGGGCGAGACCACGGCCGATGGCCTGGGCCACTACCTCAGCCGCTCCTGCCGCCTCGACAAACTCGACCCGGCCGACGAACGCCGGCTCGCCCGGGCCATGCGCGCCGGCCAGCGCCCCGACGGCTCCCTCACGCCGGCGGCCCGGCTGGCCTTCGAGGAGTTCGTCGAACGCAACCTGCGGCTCGTCGTCTACTTCGCCAAGCGGCTCGCGGCGACGCGCGACGACCTGCTCGACCTCATCAGCGCGGGCAACACCGGGCTGATGACGGCCGTGCACAAGTTCGACCCGGAGCGCGGGATCCGCTTCAGCACGTTCGCGGCGTGGGACATCCATAGCCAGATGGTGGCCGAGCTGCGCCGCCGCCACCGCGCGGTGTACCTGCCGCGCAACCTCCACGAGCAGCTGGTGGCGGCCCGGCGCGCCGAGGCCGAGCTGATCCAGCGGCTCGGGCGGGAGCCCAGCGAAGCCGAGGTCTCGGTCGAGCTGGGCTGGGCGCCCGACCACCTCACGGAACTGCGCCGCCTCTCCCAGGCCAGCCTGTCGCTCGACGCCCCGCAGACGGAGGAGGAAGGCTGCACGCTCGCCGACCGCGTGAAGGACGAGCAGGCGGCGGACCCGGCGCGCGTCGCCGAACGCGCGGACCAGGCCACCTACGCGCATCGTCTGATGCAGGCCCTCGACCCGCGGGAACGCCGCATCCTCAGCCTGCGGCACGGCGTCGGCACCGACCGCGAATGGACCTTGGACGAGATCGGCCGCGAGCTCGGCGTGACGCGCGAACGCGTGCGGCAGATCGAATCAATCGCGTTGCTGAAGCTGCGCGCCTTCGCGGCGCTCGTCCCGGCCGGCTAACACCCGCCGCAAGCCGGGCTACTACCCCCGCCGGCCGACCGGCCCGGGGATTGCGGGGCGGGCGGAACCTGCTTGAATGTAGGCATGCCCCCCCGTCCCCGGCTTCTCCCCCTCACCGCGGCGCTGGCCTTGGCGACCGCGACGGTCCCGGCGCAGAACCATGAGCCCTTCGAGGACCCGCCCATCAACTACTCGGCCACCCAGCCGGTCGACCAGGTCTCCCGGCTCAACGCGGCCGCCGCAAAACAGGCGGAGGAGATCCGCAGCTGGCCCGCCCGCCGGCGCCTCCGCTGGCTGCTCGAGCAGTTGAACGTACCGGTCGAGTCCCAGCTGCTCGTCTTCAGCAAGACCAGCCTGCAACGCGCCCTCATCGCCCCCCTGAACCCGCGGGCGCTCTACTTCTCCGACGAGGCCTACGTCGGCTGGGTCCCCGGCGGCGCGATGGAGCTGACGGTCTTCGACCCGGTGCTGGGCGCCACGTTCTACATCGTCGACGCGACGCAGCCGGAGACCGCGCCGTTGATCGCGCGCAGCAACGAGTGCCTCTCGTGCCACGCGCACCACGACCACACGCCCTCGTTGCGGGCCCGCTCGATCTTCCCCGACCTCGCCGGCGAACCGCTCAGCGGCTCGGGAGCCTCCAACATCGATCCCTCGACCCCGTTGGAGGAACGCTGGGGCGGCTGGTACGTGACCGGGCGCACGCCGGGCCTGCGGCATCGCGGCAACGTGCTCGGCAAGACGACGGAGGAGTTCACCGGCGACAACCCGCTGCGGGGCGAGGTCCGCCCCGGGCTGCCCGCGGGACCCGACGCCGCGCGCTACCCGCGCCCGACGAGCGACATCGTGGCCTTGCTGATGCACGACCACCAGGTCCACGTGCACAACGTGCTCTGCACGGCGAACCAGGAGGCGCGCATCGCGCTCTACCGCTGGCCGGCGATGCGCGAGCTCCTGCAGCTCCCCGCCGACTCGGCGCCCGCCGGGTCCTGCCTCGTCGTCCTGAACAGCCAGGCCGAGAAGGTCCTCGAAGCCTTGTTGTGCAAAGGCGAGGCGGCCTTCCCCGCCGGCGGCGTGCAGGGCGACGGGGCGTTCGAGCAGGCCTACGCCGCGACGCGCCGGCCGGACGGCCAGGACCGCGCGCTGCGGGACCTGGATCTGCGGACCCGCCTGTTCAAGTATCGTTGCAGCCCGTTGATCTACGCGCGGACCTTCGCCGCGATGCCGAAGGAGCTCCGGACCGTCGTGCTGCGCCGCCTCTCCGTCGGCCTGCTCGCCGCGGCCCCGGGGCCGGAGTTCGCGCACCTCCCGGCCGACGAACGCAAGGCCATCCACGAGATCCTGACCGCGACCCTGCCGGACCTCCCGGCGGACTGGGGCAAGTAGACGGACACGAAGAAGGCCGGCCCCTCGCGGGTCCGGCCTTCGGGCCGATCGCCGGGCGCGGCTTACTTGGCGAGGGCGGCGAGCTTCTCGCGGATCGCGTCCGCCTCGATCTGATAACCCTTGGCGTTCAGGTGCAGCAGGTCGGGCATGATGTCCTTGGAGAGGACGCCGTCGGCGGTGAGGAACTTCGCGCCGATGTCGAGGAAGTGCACCTTCTGGCCGTCGTCGAACTTGGCGATGAGGGCGTTCACGGCCTTGTTCTTGGTCCGGCCGGGATTGTTGGCCTCGCCGGCGCCGCGCGGGAAGATCGCGAGCAGCAGGACCTTGGTGTCGGCCGAGCGCTTGTGGATGGCGGCGATGATGTTCTTGATGCCGGCCGCGATCTGCTCGGGGGAGTTCTCGGCGGTGCCGGAGTTGTTGGTGCCGATCATGAGGACGACGACCTTCGGCTTGATGCCCTCGAACTCGCCGTTCTCGACGCGCCAGAGCACATGCTGGACGCGGTCGCCGCCGATGCCGAAGTTCACGGCCTTGTACTGCGCGTATTCCTTGTCGAAGAGGGCCTTCTGGCCGTTCCAGCCGGCGGTGATGGAGTCGCCAAGGAAGACGACCTGGGCCTCGCCCTTCTTGGCGGCGGCGACGAACGACTCATGGGCCTTGGCGAAACCGCCCTGGATCTGGCCGTCGTTGCCGAGCTTCGGGGCCGCGACGTCGGCGGGCTGCACGGGCAGCTTCACCGCGGGGGCCTTGACGGCGGCCTTGGGGGCGTCCGCGGGCTTCTTCGCCTCGTCGGCGGCGAAGGCGGAGGCGCCGAGGAAGGCGGCGCCGAGGAGGAGGGTATGGAGGGGCTTCATGGGGGTGGGAGCAGGACACCGCTTCTCGCCGCGAGGTTCCCGGCTGTCAACGCGCCGTTGCGGACGCTTGCCCTCGGGCGGGAGCCCGGCCACCGTCGGCCCATGAGCAAACCCCTGCGTTTCGTGACCAAGGCCGAGGCCCTCAAGGAGGAGTACAAAGGGCGGACCAACTACTGGCTCTGCCGCCCCGGCGTGACCGCGGCCCGGGACCTGCAGGTCTGCGAGGCCACCCTGCCCGCCGGCGAAGGCCACGCCTTCCACACCCACCCCGAGCTCGAGGAGATGATCTACGTGCTCAAGGGCGAGGTGGAACAGTGGGTCGAACAGGAGTTCCGCCTCCTCCGGGCCGGCGACAGCGCGCACATCCCCGCGGGCGTCGTCCACGCGACCTTCAACAGCTCCAAGGAAGACGCGACGATCCTGGCGATCCTCTCGCCGGGAGACAGCCAGGGGCCGTTCATGGTCGACGTCAGCGACCAGGAGCCCTGGAGGAGCCTGCGGAAGCGCTGAGTTATCTCAGTTCGCGGAGCCGCACGCCGCGATACCAGACGCGCTTGGCCTCGTCCTGGAAGCCGAGGTGCCCCTCGGCCGGGCGGTCCTTCATGGGCGACTTGTCCAGCGCGAGCACGATGGTGCGCTCGCCGTTGAAGTCGACCTGCAGCTGGTCGTCCTTGAGGGTGAGGGTGTAGCGGTTCCATTCGCCGGCCGGCTTCACGCGGTTGCGGGCGGGCGCCATCGCGCGGATGATCCCACCGCAATCGTGATGGCCGGGCTTGGCCAGGCCGTAGGTGTCGAGGATCTGCAGCTCGATGCCGCGGTCGACCGGATCCAGCGGGTCGGCCACGCGGAAGAACACGCCGGAGTTGCCGGTCGGCTCGAACTTGAACTCCAGGTCCAGGATGAAGTCGCGGTACTTGCGCTCGGTGAAGAGATACGCGTCGAAGCGCTTCCAGCCGGTCTCGCCCGGACGCGGCTTCAAGGTGACGCTGCCGTCGGCGTCGTAGACCCAGTTGCCCTTCGTCCGCCAGCCGGTGAGATCCTTGCCGTTGAACAGCGATACGAATCCCGGCGCATCGGCCGCGGGGTGGGCGACCGCCGGCACCGTCGGGCTGACGGGAAAGCCGTCGGCCGCGGGTCGGGCGACAGCCGGGAGCAGGAGGCAGGCGAGCAGGAGCGAGGGACGCATGGCGAGGATCAGGGAAGACGCAGGGTGGCGGTCGGCGTGGCCGGGGCGTCGAAGCGCTCGGTCAACCACGCGCGCAGCTGGGCCGGCGTCGCCGGGGCCGGGAGCGCGGTGAGGACGACGCGGCCGTTGACCGTGACCTTGACGGGCCGGGCCAGGTCGTCGACGAGCCCCGCGCGCAGGCGCAACGTCAGCCCCGCGGGGACGTCGCCCTCGAGGACGATCTCCTGGCCGCGGGCGGTCGCCACGATCTTCTGGCCGGGCTTCGCGACGCCGGCGGGGAGCTCGAGCCAATAAAAGCGGTCGTGGGTCACGCCCGTCTGCACCCAGACGACCTTGCGGGGCCACGCGACGCGGGTGAACTTGGCCATCCACGGCAAGGCCTCGGCGTCCTTGCGGTCCATCCAATGCGGCAGCCCGGGGTACACGCGCCCGAGATGCTCGTAGCCGGCGGGGTCCTCCAGCCGCAAGCGGCCGAACTCGGCGATCTTCTCCGCGACGACCTTGTTGCGGTTATAAGCCGCGTCCGCCCCGCCGACGAACATCGCGAAAGGGAGATTACGCACGCCGAGGGTGTTCACGCCGTTGGTATGCCCGGCCATCATCGCGGCGGCGGCGAAGCGGTCGGCCATGCGCGGTGCGAGCTGCCAGACCCCGTCGCCACCGGCGGAATAACCGAGCAGGTAGACCTTGTCCGGATGGACGCCGCGGACCGCGACGAAATCCTGGATCAGCCGGTCGAACAGCCGGTCGATGTGCGGCTCGTGCCAGAGATTCCAAGTGTTGGTCGGGGCGCGCGGCGCGACCACGATGCCTTCGGGCGGGGCGTACAGCCGGATCTGGTTGCGCCACTGCTGGTCGTTGACCTCGGCCGGGGCGCCGCCGCCGCCGTGCATCGAGATCCAGAGGCTCCGCTCGCCCTCGGGGGCGAGGTTGAATTCCCGCTCCAGCCAGCGGAGGGACTTGTCCCCGTCCTTGATCTCGCGGGCGGCCACCTCGGCGGCGCGCTCGGCCTGCAGCTCCGTCCGGCGGCGTGCTTCGGCCACCTGCAACGGCGAGAGCGGCGGTATCGCGGAAACCGGGCCACCGAGGCACACCAGCGCGGCGAGCAGCACGAGAAAAGGACGGGGACGCCTGACCATGGCCTAGACCTACCCGCGGAGTCGCCGATGGCGAGCCATCTTCGGCATCGACCGACCACCTGTAGTATCATTTGTATGACAAGACCATGGTCCGCCCCGCCCTGCTCGTCCTGCTGCTGTCGCTGTCCGCCTGCCAGACCGCGCCGCGCCACCCCGCCAACCTCGTGGTCGAGGGCGTCCCGGCGATCCCGGAGGAGCTCAAGGCCGAGCTCGCCCCGTACGCCAACCTCGGCGGCGCGGGCTTCCGCGGCTGGGCCACCACCAAGCGGGCGATCCTCGTGACCACGCGCGTCGGCGACGCCACCCACCTGCACGAGATGGCCGCGCCGCTGGCCCGGCGCGTCGCCCTGACCAAGGGACCCGACCCGGTGCGCGGCGGCGCGGTCCAGCCGCGGGGGACCTTGCTGCTCTACTCCGTGGACCGGGGCGGCGACGAGAACTTCCAGCTCTGGCTGACGGACCCGGCGCACCCCGAGCGGGCGCCTGTGCGCCTGACCGACGGGAAATCCCGCAACACCGACGCCCTCTGGTCGAAGGACGGGACGATGATCGCCTACTCGTCGACCCGCCGCAACGGCAAGGACAGCGACATCCTGCTCGCCGACGCGCGGCGCCCGGAGGAATCGCGCGAGCTCGTCCGGCTCGACGCGGGCGGTTGGTCGCCGGTCGACTGGTCCGCCGACGGCCGACGCCTGCTGGTCCGCCAGAACCTCGGCAACGCCGCGTCGCGCCTCTGGACCGTCGAGGTCGCCACCGGCCGGCGCGAGCAGGTCAGCCCCAAGGGCGTAAGCTGCCTCTACCAACAGGCCGTCTTCGCGGAAGGCGACCGGGCGATCTACGCCCTGACCAACCATGGTTCCGACTTCCTGTCCGTGATGCGGCTGGAAGTGGCGACGGGCAAACTGACGCTGCTCGTCCCCGAACCGAAATGGGACGCCGAGGAGCTCGCGGTCTCGGCCGACGGCAAGCGCCTCGCTTTCGCGGTGAACGAGGAAGGCTTCTCCAAGCTGCGCTGCTGGGACCTGGAGAGCGGCCGCGAGATCCCCGCGCCGGCGCTCAAGCCCGGCGTCCTCTCCAACCTCGCCTGGCGGCCCGGCAGCCACGAGCTCGGGTTCACCCTCAACAGCGAGGACTCCGCGAGCGACGCCTGGTCGGCGGACCTCGACACCGGCGCGCTCACCCGCTGGACCAACCGGACGACGAAACCGAAGCAGGAGATCCCCGTGATCCAGCCCGAGGTCGTGCGCACGCCGAGCTTCGACGGCCTGAGCATCCCGTCGCTGGTCTACCACCCGGACGCGCGGAAATTCCCCGGCAAGCGTCCGGTGCTGATGATCTTCCACGGCGGCCCCGAAGGCCAGTCCCGGCCCGGCTACCGCGGCGCCGCGCTCTACCACCTCAACGAGCTCGGCGTGGCGCTGGTCTACCCGAACGTCCGCGGCTCGACGGGCTACGGGCGCACCTACCTCGGCCTCGACGATACCGTGAAGCGCGAGGATGCCGTCAAGGACGTGGGCGCCGTGCTCGACTGGGTGGCGAAGTCCGACCGCCTCGACGCGACGCGCGTCGCCGTGGCGGGCGGCAGCTACGGCGGTTTCATGAGCCTCGCCTGCCTCACCAACTACCCCGACCGCTTCCGCTGCGGCGTCGACAACGTCGGCATCGCCAACTTCGTCACCTTCCTCCGGGACACCTCGGACTATCGCCGCGGCAACCGCCGCCTGGAGTACGGGGACGAGCGCAAACCCGAGGTCCGGGCCTTCCTCGAGCGCATCTCGCCGGCCAACCATGCCGACCGCATCCGCGCGCCCCTGCTGATCGTCCAGGGCCGCAACGACCCCCGGGTCCCCTTCACCGAGGCCGAACGGATGCGCGACGCCATCCGCGCGCAGGGGGGCCGGGTCTGGTTCGTGATGGCGGCCGACGAAGGCCACGGTTTCGCGAAGAAATCCAACGCCGACTTCCAGTTCCAGGCCACGATCCTGTTCCTCCGGGAATTCCTGCTCCGCTGAGGGGTGGCTGTGAATATCTAGAATAAGTCAGGACCGCCGGGACCGCGCGCCCGCTTGCGTCCCGCCCGGGGACGGGCAGAGTCCGTCCCCTGCGGTCAGGCGTCCGGTCCTCCGGCCACACCGCCCGCCCCCACTCCACCAGTCGCACCCGCCGTTCCGCGCGGCGCCCCTCCGCGGGCGTCCGGCGGACCGGCCACCCTCCCTTTCCCCGTTTTCCTCCTCTCATGAAACCCAACCCGACCCGCCCGCCACGCCCGCTTCCGCTCCTCCGCCGCGCCTTCCGCGCCACCCTCGACGCCGAACAGGCGCGGGCGCGGCTCGAGCGGTTGGACTTCGCCAACCCCGCGCTCCGCACGCTGTTCCTCGTCCCCGAGGGCCCCGCCGCGCTCCGCATCCTCGGCCCCGCCCTGCGCGGCGACATGCTCCTCGCCTTCGCGCCGGACGGCGACGCCCACGCGCTGACCGCCGACTTCCGGCAGGCCGACAAGGACGCCGCCGCGGAGCTGCTGGCCGGGCTGGGCGAGGCGCTCACGGAGCGGCGCCTGCGCCGGCCGCGCCGACGCCTGATGGGTCATGCCGTCCGCGGTTACCATGACAGCGTCGCGCATTTCCTGATCTGGAACGCGGGCATGCCGTTGACCGAGGGGCACGAGATCCTCGACGCCGCGATCGACGCGGCCCTCGGCCTGCGCTTCCGCGGCGCCGATGAGATCAGCGAGGTCATGCACGCCCTGGAGTTCGACCGACTGGCGCGCGTCGAGCCGGAGGGCCTGTTCGGCGAAAGCCGCGAGATCCCGGGCTTCCTCCGCCGCGGGATGCGGGCCGACCTGCGGGGCGCGGCGGCGGTCCGCGTGCTGCACGCTGAACGCAAGGTCGCGCTCGACCGCTGGATCCAGACGCGGGCCGACGAGCAGGACCGGCACCTCCGCCTGCATCACCGCTGGGACGAGGAACGCCGCCGCCACGTCATCGGGTGGGTCTCCGAGATCCAGGGCGAGCCGCGCCGCCGGCGCCGCGAAGCCGGCTGAACCGGCTCAGTCGACGTGATGCCGCTGCATCTTCTCGCCCCAGGCGAAGAGAATCATCGAGGCGAGGAAGACGCCATGGATGATGGCCTGCCACAGGATGACCTTCTCGTGCGCGGGCGTCAGCGGCTGGTCGCCGGCGGCCGCGGTGATGTCGATGAAGCTCTTGAGGAGGTGGATCGCCGAGATGCTCGCGAGGCTGCCGGCGAGCTTCACCTTGAGCGTGTTGGCGTTGATGTGGTCGAGCCAGTCCGGACGGTCGCCGTTGTCGCCGAAGTCGATGCGCGAGACGAAGGTCACGTAGCCGCCGACGACGACCATGTTGACGAGGTTGGCGACCATGGAGATGTCGACGAGCGAGAGGATGCCGAGCATGATGGTGCTCTCGGTGGCGGCCGCGAAACCCTGCAGGAGGTGCAGGAGTTCCTGCACGCTCTTCCAGGCATAGGCGATCGCGGCGAAGATCAACGCGACGTAGATCGGCGCCTGCACCCAGCGGCTGGCGAAGATGAAGTATTCGAGCCCGTGCTCCAGCTTCTGGGCGACGCCTTCTTCCTTGTTGTCGTTGGCCATGCGGGGAGATTCGCCGTTCACCCGGCTTCCGTCAAGCCGCTGGAGGCGACGTCAGACGCCCGCGCTCGCCGCGGCGTCTCCAAGCGGGTTCGCGTTCGGGTCGCGGAGGTAGGCGTCGGCCTTGGCGGAGACGATCACGCCGTAGTTGATGGTGCCGAGCCAGCCCGACATGATGATGCCGACGCTGCCGGCATGATAGAAGCCCCCGACCTGCTCGGGCAGGGCCATCGAGACCTTGAGGCCTTCGAACTTGGTGCCGAAGGAGGTGCCGCCGACATGACGGACGTAGCGGTTGACGGTGCGGGGCGTGGCGGCCTCGGCATGGTCGACCTTCGAACGGATGTCGGGGATGAACTTCTCGAGGCCC
>JBEGOO010000073.1:0-4126 GCA_041182045.1 Verrucomicrobiota bacterium | reverse complement strand
CAGCGTGCCGGTGTCCGAGCGGCTCGCCGCCGAGGTGCTCAGCATCCCGATCTTCCCCGAGCTCACGGGCGAGCAGCGCCAGTGGGTCGCGGATGCGCTCGCGGATTTCGCGGCGGGGAAGGCGGAGTAGGCGGATAGCGGATAGCGGTTGGAACCAACGCCAACGGCAAACGGAGAACGGCAGGTCGTTCGCCGGCAAGTTTCATGTCCCTGGACGCACGTGAACCAGCACCAGAGAACCGGCCCCTCGGTTTGATCTAACCGCCAACCGCTATCCGCCGAAACCTATCTTGTTCAAAAGAACCGGATCGTCTTCACCTTCATCTTCTCGTGCTCGGCGTCGGTGCACGGCGCGTTGGTCGGCGCCGTGGGGGCGACGTCGTTCGGCTGCACCAGGCCCTTCGCGAGGAGGTACTGTTCGACCTCCGCGCCGGAGACGTCGGCCAGCATCTGGCCGTCGATCTCGACGCAGGGCGAGAGGCGCTGGCCGGTGCGTTCGACCATCTCGGCGTAGTTCGCCGGGACGTTGATGATGTCCACGTCCTCGTACGCCAGGGCGTATTTCTTCATGATGGCGCGGACGCCGTTGCTCCAGCCGCAGCTGGGCTTGAGGTAGCACTTGATCTTCATCGTGCTCCCTAGTGTGCGGTTAAGCCGGGGGAATCAAGCCCGACGGGACTTTTTCCCGTCGCGCTCGGGCACGGGCGCCGGCTCGTACCAGTAGCCGATGCCGTGGATCGTGCGGAAACAGTCGAGGTCCCGGCCGAAGCCCGCGAAGGCGTCCCGGATCTTGGCGATGTACTGGTCGAGCGAGCGGCTCCGCACGTCGGCGTGCACGCCCCAGACCGCGTGGATCAGGCTGTGGCGGCTGATGATCACGCCCGGGTTGGCGTGGAGGTGGTAGAGGATGCCGAGCTCCTTGCGGCCGAGCTTGCACTTCTTGTTCGGGCCGAAGACGAGCTCGAGGCGCTCGGGATGGACCTCCGCGCCGTTGAAGTGGAAGACGCCCGTGGCGAGGTCGGCGTTGCCGGTCAGGCGGCTGTCGCCCGCGGTTTCGCTGCGGCGGAGCACCGCGTGGATGCGCGCGACGAGCTCGTCCTGGTCGTGCGGCTTGGCGACGAAGTCGTCGGCCCCGAGGTCGAGCGCGCGCGCGGCCTGGCCCGGGAGCTTCAAGCCCGAGAGGAAGATCACCGCGGGGCCGAGCGGCAGCCGGCGGATACGCGTCAGCAGTTCCCACCCGTCCATGTCCGGCAACGCGGGGTTCACGAGGGCCAGGTGGACATGGTTCTCCTCGATGAATTTCAGGGCGGTGGCGCCTTTGTGGAAGACTTGGGTGGTGAAGCCGGACGTCTCCAGCTGTTCGGTGAGCAAGGCGGCAAGGCCTCGTTCATCCTCGATGATGACGACGAGCGGTTTCTGCTTGGGGCTCATGCAGAACGGGTAGGGGGTAAGACTAGGGGGTGCTTACACATGTAAAAACTAACGGATTGTTGCCAAGCGTATAAAAGCGGCCTATTTTAGGGTAAATGACCGATATGAACGAAAAAAGTCAATTGCCCAAGTGGCGAATCTGCTTATTTTTAGTCATCTTTATCGGTTCGGCGGCCTGGGGGGGCTGCGCCTTGGCTGAACAGGGCGGACTGAAGGGAGCCAATCGCCCGGCCGACCCGATCGAAGACCGTAGCCTGTTCGGTCGCTGATTCTCGCCCCGAAAAAGGGCTCTGGGCATTTTGGACTAGGGTTTATACCCCAAGAATGGATGGGGGTTCGGGGGTTGACAGTTTATGGGGTAAATAAGATACCAAAACCTCCATTTTAAACCCCTCAGCACCCCACACCATGCGGATTTCTAAGTCTCTGTTGGTGGCCGCCGCTATGCTTGCGACCGCAAGCCTCGCCCAGGCCCAACAAAACGTCACGACGGCGACCTGGGTGGGGCCGACCGCCACCGGCGCCGGGGGCATCTGGGACAAGTGGACCGGCGCGCCCGCGCACGGCTACTGGCGGGCGACCAACCTGGTCGGCACCCCGCTGGTCTCCGGCGCCCGCCTGACCAACACCGCGACCCTGACTTTCAACTACACGGGCACCGCCCTCCCGGCCGATCCGAATTTCCTCTACCCGTCCGCGACCCTCGACCTGCTGGTGGATTCCAGCAATGTCTCCAGCCAGTCGCAGACGCTGACGTTCACGAGCAGCGGCTACCGTCTGCTCCCGGGCGCGTTCAACACCACGACCATCGCGGAGCCCCAGGTCGCCACCTTCACGGACATCGACCTGGCGCATTCGCCCGCCCTCGCGCCCTATCTGACCACCCCGAACGGCACGCTGCAGCTGGGCGCGGTCAACTTCAACGTCGCCTCCCCGGTCCTCGCCACCGACCCGACGCCTTTCGTCGTGCTCCGCAACCCGACGACCGCGAACCGCATCACCGTCACCAACGCCGGCACGACCGTCATCCTCGAGAACCTCGTCGCCTCCACGATCTCCGGCGCCTTCAGCGGCAACGGCGACATCACCAAGGCCGGCGGCGGCGTGCTCCAGTACCAGGGCAACTATGGCCAGATGTTCGGCTACACGAACAACAACGTGGCCCTGCCGTATTCGTACATCCAGACCCCGTTCGGTTTCGCCCTGTCCGCCCCGGGCACCAACACGATCTACAACAGCCGCCCGGTCGACCTCTCGCCCACGATCCTCAATCCCACGCCGGCCAACTCGAACAATTCCCGCCTGTCCGGCCTGCAGGGCCGCGTCCAGGTCGACGCCGGCATGCTCATGGTCAGCGGCTACCTGAACATGTGGCACGACTATGGTTCGCGCGTCGAGAGCCAGATCCTGGCCGGCCTCGAGATCCCGACCCAGGTCGCCAACATCTCCGTGAACGCGGCCGACGTGGCCGGCATCACCTACGCGCTCGCCAAGCGCATGACCGGCGCCAGCAGCATCGTGCTCAACGGGTCCGCCGAGCTCAGCTTCACCAACACCGCCGCCCAGGTCGGCTCCCTGCGCCTCAATTTCGCCCACAACCTCCAGGCCGGCGACAACAACGACCAGTTCCAGACCACCGTCACCACGGGGCCGGACGCCAACTACCGCCTCGGCATCCACATCGACCAGGACTTCGTCGGCTCCGTCGGCATCCTCGCGGGCTCGGGCAAGGTCATCAAGACCGGCGCCGGCACCCTCCGCGTGCTGAACGATTCCCGCATGACGGGCGACTTCATCGCCGCCGGCGGCACGACCATCCTCGAGTCCGCCACGGGCCTCACCTTCGCCAACAGCAGCTCCTTCAACATCGCCGGCACGCAGGACACCGCCGACGCCAACGGCTCGCAGCAGACCGAGGCTTCCCTCGGCCTTTCCCGCCGCGGCGCGGACATCCGCTACGTGCAGGTGCCGTCGAACTCGAACAACTACTTCCGCTGGGATTACCGCCCCGCGCTCTTCCCCGACACCGGCACCCTGACCGTCGCCAAGGACGCCGCCGGCCAGTACGTCGCCTACTCCAGCACCGGCGCCGAGGTCATCCTGCGCAACGACCAGACGGTCCGCAACTTCCAGGCCGACTTCGCCCTGCAGTCCAAGGGCACGGTCAACATCGGCACCGCCACCACCGGCGAGGTCTACACCGCGGTGGACGCGGTCCGCACCGCGGCCGACGTCAACAACAAGGGCGAGCTCGTCGTCGTCGGCACCGGCTACGGCGCCACGCTCCGCCTCGACGGCCACACCCTGACCATCAACCAGGACGCCGGCCGCGATGGCTACTACAACGGCAGCGTCTTCGGCTACGACAGCGTCAACAACGTCGCCGGCGGCCGCATCGTGAAGACCGGCGACGGCACGCTCGTGCTGCTCCTCACCGGTGGCTCGGCCTACGACTACACGGACATCCAGGGCGGCACGTTCATCGCGAACGTGCAGGGCCTCGGCCAGAAGCAGGTCAACATCGGCACCGGCGGCACCTTCGCCATCCTCCAGAACAACGCCGGCACCCTCTCCGCCAACCTCGCGGGCGCCGCCGGTTCCACGCTCAAGCTGCTCGCCTCCGCCGTCATCAACAACGGCAGCGGCGCGGGCATCCAGGTCAACCCGGGCCTCGACCCGGGCGAAGTCAACGTGA
>JBEGOO010000072.1:0-6090 GCA_041182045.1 Verrucomicrobiota bacterium | reverse complement strand
TCTGGTCAACCGGCCAACTGGTCAACGGGTCAACCTTGCGCCGGCTTCATCCCCTGCAGCCGGAGGCTCCAACGGGAAACTTCCTCGAGCTCGGTGAGCGGGATCGGGGAGGGGCCGTCGGCACGGACGGCGGCGAGGAAGACGGCGAGCGCCTCCGCGTGACCTTTGCCGCGGGCGGGACCACCGAGCCAGGCGGGACGGGCGAAAGCTCCGGGGAGGTTCGTCGAACGGAGCAACCGCCAGTTGAGGATCTCGGCCGACCAACCTTCGCCGGCGACCGCGATGCGTTCCTTCGGAAGATGCGCAGGAAGGTCGGTGCGGTAGTTGAGCGCGGCGATGTCGCCGTTGGCGAAAGTGAGTTCGAAACGACCGCCATCCTGGCCGTCGGCATCACGCGACAAGCAACGAGCCGCGACGATGCCGCTGCCGGAAAGGAACCGGAGCAGGTCGACGAAATGACAGGCCTCGCCGACGATGCGTCCCCCGCCCTGCCGCGGGTCGAGCGCCCAATGATCGGCCGGCAGTCGGCCGGCGTTGACGTCGACCGTGAAGCGACGCGGGCCGGACCGGGCGGCCAGCGCCGCTCGCAGATGGACGGCGAGCGGGGCGAAGCGGCGGTTGAAGCCGACGGCGAGAAGCGCCTGGGAAGAGCGGGCGATGGCCAGCGTGGCCTCGAGGTCGTCCTCGGTCAGCGCGAGCGGCTTCTCGACCCAGACGTGCTTGCCGGCCCGAAGCGCCGCGCGGGCGAGTTCGCCATGTTCTCCGTGGCGGGTCGCGATGAAGACCGCGTCCAAGGCGGGGTCGGCGAAGAGCGCCGACGTGTCCGTGGTGGCCGTCCCTTGCGGGCCGGCGAGGAGCTTGGCCGAAAGACCGTTGGCCGAGGCGTAGAGCGAAGGCACGACGCCCTGCGCGCGCAGTTCGGGGACGAGGACCCGCGCGGCGAAGTTGCCGCAGCCGATGAGACCGACGGGATGGTCGGGAGCCGGGCGGACGTCGCCCGGGATCGTCCGCGCGAGCGCTTCATCCCCGACCGCGTGGTCGATCAGGAGGCCGTAGGTGCCGGGCCGACGAAGGTCGTCGTAGAGACGAGGCGCCTCGGTGAGCGGGTGGCGTGCGCTGAGCAACGCGGAGACGTCGAGCGACCCCGAGGCCATGAGCGCGAGGACCTCGGCGAAATTGGCGCGGGCCGAGGACGGGTCGGCCGGATCGGCGGAGCCGTAGGAACGCGAGACCTGGAAGGTCACCTCGTTCTCGTAGAAATCCGCGCGGTTGAGCGCGAGACCCGTGACGCCCACGAGGACCACGCGACCACGCCGGCGGCAAAGACGGGCGGCCTGGTTGACCGGTTCGGCGGAAGCGGTGCTGGCGGTGATGAGCACGCCGGCCGCGCCGGCGCCGACGAGCGCATGGAGCGGAGACGCCCCGTCGGGAATGCGGGCGCCGGCCCGGGCGGCCATCGCCTGCTTGGAGACATCGGGATCGACCCCGACGACCGTGACGCCGCGGGCGCGGAGCAGACGGACCGCCAGCTGGCCGATGAGGCCGAGGCCCATCACCACCACCGTGTCGCCCGGCCGGGCGGCGATGGGACGGAGCCCTTGCAGCGCGACCGCGGCGAGCGGCGTGAAGGCCGCCTGTTCATCGGAGACCGCCGCGGGGATGATCGCGGCGAAGGCCGGATCGGCGGAGACCACCTCGGCGTGGGGGGAGTTGGAAACCACGCGCTCGCCGACGGCGAAGCCGGGGACCTGCCCCGCGTCGAGCACCTGGCCGACGTGGCAATAGCCGAGCGGGATCGGCCGCGCGAGCTTGCCGCGGACCGCGGCGAGCGTGGCGAAGATCCCCTCCGCGCGCGCCTTCGCGAGCACCTGTCGGAACTTCTCGGGCTGTTGCCGGACCTTGCTCAGCCAGCCGCCGCGTCCGAACTCGACCAGCATGCGCTCCGTGCCGAGCGAGACCAGCGAGCACCTCGCGCGGACGAGCAGGCGGCCCTCCCGCGGGCCGGGCGCGGGCACGCGGGCGAGTTCCGTCCGACCGGAGTCAAGATGCTGGAGCAGTTGCCGCACGGCGGGGATTCAAGGGGCGGCTTCGTGCGCGCGCCCCGTCGAGGACTGCTCGGTGAAGGCCGCGAGCGCCGCGAGGAGGAAGGCGAGGACGAGGAGGAGCGGCACGAACCAGAGCAGGAGGTCGAAGCACGCGTGCAGGCCGAGGAAGAGGACGAGGCAGGCGAGCGGGATCGCCTCCGGGTGACCGGGACGGAACGCCGCGCGGATCCGGCCGGCGACCCACGCCAGTCCGAGGAGCCAAGGCATGAGACCGAGGAGACCGACCTCGGCGAGGAGCTGCAGCGGGTCGTTGTGGGCGTACGTGGCCCGCACCCGGAGGCGGCCGCGCTCATCCTGCAGCGCCTTCTGCTCCGCCTGGTAGACGGGCGACACCCAGCGGTAGGAGCCGGCGCCCCACCCCGTCCAAGGACGGTCCATCGCCATCCGCCAGGTCGCGTCGCGCAACGGGGCCCGGTCGTCGACGCCGGCGAGCCGGTAGCGATCGGCCTTGCCCCGAATCTTCGCTTCGAGGCGGCTGAAATCGGTGGTCGCGAAGAAGACCGCGCCGATGACCAACCCGGCCGCGGCCGTCACCCAGGCGCCGCGACGTAACGCGCGCTGCTCGCGCCGGACTCCGCGGAACAGCGCGACCGGCGCGGCGACCAGAAGAAGCAAGGTGACGACGAACAGGCTGCCGACGCTGTGGGAAAGGCTCGCGAACAGCGCCAGCATGAGCGCCGCGAACGCCGCGAGCAGGTGCGGGCCGCCGCGGAGGGCGACGTCCCCGGCGCGACGCAGGTGCCAGAAGCCGAGCGCCATGGCCAGGGCGACGTTCAGGTAGAGATAGACGCCGGCGTGGTTGCGGTTGATGAACGTCCCGTAGACCTGCGCGTCCCGCGGGATCGGGAAACCGAGGATCTCGCCATAGGAAGGCTGGTGGAGGAAACCCCAGAGGGCGAAACCCGCCGCGGTCACGACGGAGACCCAGGCGAGCAGGACGAAGACCCGCCGCCGGACGGCGGCGGCCCGCAACGCGCAGAAGAGCAACCACGGTCCGCCGAGGATCATGAGCAGGCGCCACCCGTTCATCGCGCCCGGGTCGAGCTCGTCGGACCGCAGCGGGGCCCGCAGACCGGACGGCAACCAGGACCACGGCGCTTCGGGCACGATCCGCCAGAAGAGATCCCGTTCGACCACCGTGCCGAAGGCGTTCCAGGATTGGACCGCCACATAGGCCGCGAACGCGACGCCCGCCCAGAAGGGCAGGCTGGCGCGCAAGCGGCGGAGAGCGGCGGGTTCCGAGGGCTCCGCGCCTAGGAAGACCAAGGCGAGCAACTGACCGACGGCGGCCGCGACCGGGAAGGCGAGCGCCTCGAACCAAGGGTCGCAATGGAGCCGAAACGGCGGCGCGACCAAGGGCAGCAAGCCGGGCTCGTCGCTCCCACGCACGGCTTGCGCCGTGACGACGAAGGCGGCGACGAACCAGACCGCCCAGAGACCCAGGGCGACGAGCTGGCCCCGGCGGCCGGCCCAGGCCGCGACGAACGCCGCGGCCCCGAATCCGAGCGTGGCGGCGACGACCCAGAAGACCACGCCGCCCCAGCCCCACGGGGCCGACGCCAGCAGGCACGCCGCCACCGCCGCCACCGCGCGTTCGCGGGGGGTGAAGGAGCTGCTGGCGTGGACGGAAGCCAAAGGGTCAGACCAGACCGGCCTGGTAGATGTCGTGGATCCGCAGCAAGCCGAGGCAGCGCGACGATTCCGGCGCGGTCACGGGCAGGACGGAGATCTGGGAAGGGCGGTCCTCCATGATGCGGGCGGCCTCGCCCAACGGCATCGCCGCATGCGCGCGGATCGGGTTCCGCGTCATGATGTCCGCGGCCTTCGCCGTGTTGAGGTCGACGCCCCGGCTCAGGGCGCGGCGCAGGTCCCCGTCGGTGATCAGGCCGACCAACGCGCCCTCGGGCGCGAGGATGCAGGCGGCGCCCAGCGGGAACTGCGTCATCGCGATGACGGTGTCGCGCAAGGAGGCGTCGGGGGCGACGCAGGCGCAACGTTCGAGCGGCTGCAACGCCTCGCCGACGGTGAGCAGGAGGTTGCGGCCCAGCTGGCCGGCGGGATGGAACCGGGCGAAGTCGGCCGCCTGGAAGCCGCGCTTCGTCATCAGGCCGGCGGCGAGCGCGTCGCCCAAGGCCAAGGTCAGCAGCGCGCTCGTCGTCGGCACCAACCCCAACGGGTCGGCCTCGGGGCGGGCCCCGATGTCCAGCACCACGTCGGCCTGGGCCGCGAGCGGGGACTGCAGGTTGCCCACGATGGCGATCAACGGCGACTTGAAGCCGCGCAGCACCGGCAGGAGCCGCACGAGCTCGGCGGTGGAGCCGGAGCGGGAGATCAGGATGACGGGGTCACCGGGCTGCAGGATGCCGAGGTCGCCATGCACCGCGTCGGCGGCGTGCAGGAAGATCGCCGGCGTGCCCGTGCTGCAGAGCGTGGCCGCGATCTTCTGGCCGATGAGGCCCGACTTGCCGACGCCGCAAAGGACGACCTTGCCGGGGTGCGCCGCGATCACGTCGATCGCCTGGGTGAAGGCGCCATCGAGCCGGGTCGCCAGCTCGCCGAGGGCGGCGGCCTCGGCTTGCAACAAGGCGCGGGCGGAATGGAGGGGAGTGGTCATGGAGTGAGAACGAAGGTTGATGAGTTGAATGGTTGGCCAGTTGGCCGGAGGAAGAGACGGCCTAGAGGCTGAGAGGCTCGGAACGAGTAGCTGGCTGGCCAGTTGATAGGTTGACCAGTGGACAAGGAAGGCACCCGTCACCCGTCTCGGCGACTTTGTCTCGGATGTGCTTCCGGCCGCTGTCTGCTGTGACCTGACGACGGCGAGAACGTGATCGCTACGCGCCTAGCTTATGCCTGACAGATGGGGTGCGCTTGGATTCCTTGTCAACCGGCCAGCTTTTCAACGGGTCAACTAACGTCGGCTCTTCACGCCAAGAGGCGACGGGCGACCTCGAGGTCTTCCGGGGTGTCGATGGCGACGGGGTGGTAATCGGTCACGACGGTCTGGAAGGTCTTGCCGTGGGCGAGGAAGCGCAGCTGTTCGAGCGACTCCGTGGCCTCGAGCTCGGTCGGCCGGAGCTGGGCGTAGCCGGCGAGCGTGGCGCGGTCGTACCCGTAGACGCCGATGTGGACCCAGTAATCGCGCCGGGCGACCCAGTCGGCCGGGTCGACGCCGCGCAGATGCGGGATCGGGCTGCGCGAGAAGTAGATGGCCTCGCCGTTCTCGGCGCGGACGACCTTGACGACGCTGGCGGCATGCAGGCGCTCGGCGGTGGCGATCCGCGAGACCGCGGTGACCAGCGGGCAGCGCGTCTCCTTCCAGCGGGAGATGAGCCCGTCGAGCAGCTCCGGCTGGATGAACGGCTCGTCGCCCTGCACGTTCAGGAAGAAATCGCCGGGCAGGCGGTCGATGACGCTCGCCATGCGCGCCGTGCCGGACGGACAAGCGGGGTCGGTCATCAGCACCTCGGCGCCGAAGCCGCGCGCGATGGTCGCCACCTCGTCGGAATCCGTGAGCAGGACCACGCGGTCCGCCTGGCGGACCTGACGGGCGCGCTCCCAGACGTGCTGGACGACGGGCTTGCCGCCGAGGTCGAGCACGACCTTGCGCGGCAGGCGCGTGGAGGCGAGGCGGGCGGGGATGCAGAGGGTGACGGACATGGGATGGAAAAGGGGGCAAGCTGGCACGTGGGCAAGGGGGAGAAGAAATAGATAAGCCGTTGACCGGCGGCTCGGCAGTGTCGGCGAAAAGGGATCGGCGACCTGGCCCTGGCCCTAGCCCTGGCCCTCTCGTGCGAAGCACGAGATCACTTCCGCGCCTCGGCGATATTCGCGAGGTACCAGGCGTAGGCGTCACGGATGCCCTCAGCCATGGTGATGCGATGCTTCCAGCCGAGGGCGCGGAGACGGGAGACGTCCATCAGCTTGCGCGGCGTGCCGTCGGGCATCGCCGGGTCGAACTCGATCCGGCCGGTGAAGCCGACCGCCT
>JBEGOO010000071.1:0-5099 GCA_041182045.1 Verrucomicrobiota bacterium | reverse complement strand
CGAGGCCAGCATGAAGGGCAGGTAGGCGAAGCCGTAGAGCGTCGGGAAGCGACGGAGCAGCGTCGGGACTTCGCCCGGGTGGCGGAGCAGCGACAGCAGGTGCAGGCCGACCAGCAGCGCTCCGCCGGTCAGGAGGTAATTGGCGCGGGCCTCTTCGGCGGCGAGGAAGAACAGGCCGAAGTGCAGCGCGAAGCCGGCGACGATGCCGGAGACGTTGGGACGGCCGACGCCGGGGATGGCGCGGGCGAGCTGGTAGAACTCGTATTGGGCCGCGGCGATGATCAGCGCGAGCAGGCCGAAGGAGGCCTGTTCGGCGACCGAGAAGAAACCGCCGACCCAGATGACGAGTCCGACGACGACCCAGAGGCCGATGGTGCTGAGGGCGCGGTCTTTCATCGCTGATCGGAAGGTTGGAGCTGTTCGCGGGTCTGGCCGAAGCGGCGTTCGCGCTTGGCGTACTCGGCGAGCGCGAGCTGGAGCTGCGCCTTGTCGAAGTCGGGCCAGAAGACGGAGGCGAAGACGATCTCGGCGTACGCGGACTGCAGGAGCAGGAAGTTGCTGAGGCGGAATTCGCCGGAAGTGCGGATGATCAGGTCCGGGTCCGGCATGCCGGCCGTCTGCAGGCGGGACTCGACGGCGGACCAGTCGACTTCGTTCGGCTGGAGCTTGCCGGCGGCGACGTCGGCCGCCAATGAGCGCGCGGCGGCGACGATCTCCTGGCGGGCGCCGTAGTTGAGCGCGACGACGAGGTTGAAGGCGGTGTTGCCGCGGCTGGATTTGATGACGTCTTCCAGCGGGGCGCGGACGAACTCGGGCAGGGCGGTGACGTCGCCGATGACGTGCAGGCGGACGTTGCGTTTCTCCAGCCGGGCGAGGTGCGCGCGGAGGATCCATTCGCCGAGCTTGAAGAGGCCGCTGACCTCCTCGAGCGGGCGCTTCCAGTTCTCGGCCGAGAACGCGAAGACCGTCAGCGTGTTGACGCCGGCGTCGATGCACGCGTCGATGATCTCGATCAGGCGTTCGGCGCCGCGACGGTGGCCTTCGAGGCGAGGCAGGCCTTTGGCGGCGGCCCAGCGTCCGTTGCCGTCCATGATGATGCCGATGTGACGCGGCGGCACGGGATTGACGGGGTGGATGGGCGCAGGGGAGGACACTTGGGCGGAGAATGTTCTACCCGCCTCGCTTCTGGCAACCGCGAATCAACGCTCGTCGGCCGCGACCAAGACGCCCGGGAAACCGGCGTTGCGGGCGAGTTCGCAGACTTCGAGGAAACTTTGCATCGTCAGCGCGGCGTCGGCCTTGATGAGGACCGGGCGGGCGGAGCCGCCGGCGGCCGCGACGCGGCGGAGCTCGGTGCCGAGGCCGTCGCGATCGACCACGCGGCCGGCGACGACGAACACGCCGGTGCCGCGGGCGGAGACCAAGGTGACCGTGAGCGAGGTGCGGGCCAGGTCGCCCGTGGCCAGCTTCGGGGTCTTGAGGACCGGGGAGACCGCGCCGGGGCGCTGGTCGAAGCCGACATACATCCCGGGGGCGTAGACGAACTCGGCCGAAAGGGCGTAGGCCAGGGCGGCGCAGACGAGGGCCAGGACGAACGGCACGAAGTCCATGCCCTGTTCGGCCGGGCGGACTTTCTCCAGGACTCCCAGGGGCGTGCGCATCAGGCTTGGCGAGGCTTCTCTTCCGGCAGTTCGTGACGGACGAAGGTGATGATGGAATGCGCGGCGATCTCCATCTCGGTCACGATGGAGCGCACGCGGCCGACGAGGAAGTGGTGGGCCATCGCGCAGCAGGCGGCGATGACCATGGCGAAGCCGGCGGTGGCGAGGGCGCCCTGGACCTCGAGCAGGAGGCCGTTGGCGGAGGCGTAGACGCTGCCGTCGCGGAGCGCGGTCGCCAGGTTGAACCCGGAGAAGATCGCGCCGGCGAGGCCGAGCAGCGGGGCGATGCGGCCGATCGCGGCGATGGTGCCGAGGCGGCGTTCGAGCACGGGCAGCTCCAGCAGCGCGGCTTCGGTGGCGGCGGCGCGCATGGCTTCCTCGCCGGAGGCGGAGCGGAGCAGGGCGGCCTTGACGACGCGGGGCACGGGGCCGGGCGATTCTTCGCAGGCGGCCAGGGCTTCGAGCGGGCGGCCGGCGCGGAGGTTGTTACGGACGCCTTCGATGAAGTCGGACGAAAGCACGAGGCCGCGGTGCAGGAACATCGCGCGTTCGACGACGAAGACGAGGGCGAGGAAGGCGAGGATCAGGAGCAGCCAGACGAAGGGGCCGGCGTCGAAAGGAAAGGAGAAGCGGCTGCTCATTGGGGCTTGGCGGGATTGGACGGGGAATTGCGCAGGGTCGCAAGTTTGGTTTCGGCGGTGGACTGGCCGGGGAGACGCGCCAGGCCGCCGGACTGGCCTTGGTTCGCCGTGACGATGATCTTGTAGGCGGCGATGGCCTCGGCGCGGTCGCCGTCCTGTTCGCAGACTTCGCCCATCAGGAGGATCGAGCGCGACAGCCAGAGACGGCCTTCGGAGGAGAGCTTGCCGACCGCTTCGGCGGCCGGGCGGGCGGCGGCTTCGCGCAAGGTCGCGAGCGGACGCAGCAGGATGCGGCGGGCTTCGGCGCGCGTCGCGGTCGCTTCCACGCCGGTCTCGGTCTTGGAGCGTTCGACGAGCGTCAGGGCCCACTTATACCAGGCCTCGATCTTCACGTCGTCGGAATCCTTGGCCCAGGCTTCGGCGATGCGTTCGTAGGCGGCGGCCGCGCGGGAGACGCGCTGACGGTCCAGCTGGCCGTTGCGGTCGCGGCGGAGCTGCGCCAGGCCGAAGAGGGCATCGGCGCGGGCCATCTCGGCCTGCGGACGCGAAGGGTCGGTCGGCTTGTCGCGGATGAGGCCTTCGAGCACCAGCAGGGCCTTGTCGAACTGGCCGAGCGAGCGGAGGATCTCGGCGCGGCGGAGCGACACGCGGAAGATCAGGACGTTCTGCGGGTAGGTCTCGGTGAAGCGTTCGAGCAGCTCGACGGCGTCCTTGAGCTTGTTCTCGCCGTCGGCCGGGGCCTGCAGCACGGCCTGTTCGGCGGCTTCGTAGAGCCCGAGCGCGGCGAACTCCTCGAGGCCGGCTTCGCCCTTGAATTCCTTGGCGAGCGCTTCGAAGCGGGCCTGGGCGTCGGCATGACGGCCGACCGAGGCGAGGTGACGGCCTTCGACGAGGTAGGAAGCGGCGGCGGCGGGGACCTTGCCGAACTGGCGGCGCAGCTCGACGAGTTCTTCGAGGCCCTTGGCGGCGCCGGCGTTGAGGGAGGTGCGCGCCTTCAGCAGGGCGGCGTGGCCGCGGAGTTCCGGGGCGGCCTTGCGGAGTTCGGCGAGCGGCTCGTCGGCGGGCAGGTTCGCGAGACGGCGGCCGATGTCGTCGGCCAGGCGGCTGGCCTCGGCGGGCTTGCCGTTGGCGATGGCGAGCAGGGCGCGCTGCCAGTCGAAGCGCAGTTCGAAGTCGATGCGTGCGCCGCGGGTCAGCGGAGCGAGCCGGGCCAGCAGGCGGTCGGCGTCGGCGGCGCGGTTCGCCTTGCGCATGTCCTCGACGAGGCTCCAGATCGCGGACCAGATCGGCTCGCGCGTGCGGGTGCGGTTGGCGCGGGCGGCTTCCTCGATGACTTCGGTGGTACGGTTCCAGGCCGAGATCTCGTCGCTCGTCTCGAGCAGGCAGAGCACGCGCTGGTGGAAGGCGTCTTCCGAGATCTTCGTGTCGGCCGCGTCCTTCTGGAGCGAGGCGTAGGCTTTTTCGGCGAGCGCGTAGTCCTTCGCGAGGAAGAGGCAGTCCGCGGCGGCGATGCGGAGCTGGGCGCGTTCGGGTTCGACGCTGCTCTCGGCCAGGCTGGTCAGGTGGGTCGCGGCGAGGCGGTAGGAGCCGTCGCCCCAGGCGGCGATGGCGAGGGTGCGGGTGGCTTCGCGGACGAGCGGGCTGGCCGGGACGTCCTTGAGCAGGTCTTCGGCGGCCTGGCGGGCCTTCTCGCGGCTGCCGGCGAACAGCATCAGCTGGGCGCGCGCGAGGTGGATCGAATCCAGCACCTTGAGGTCGCGGGGGCAATAGTACGAAAGCTGGCCGGGGTTACGGCGCAGGAGGAAATCATTCACCTCGTTGGCGACGGCCTTCGTGTCGACCGGCTTGCCGACGTCGGCTTCGACGCGCGGATCGGCGGCGGCGACGAGCGCCCGCAGCGCGGTGAGGCGGAGGGCGACGTTCGCCGGATTACGGGCGGCCTCCTTGAGGCGTTCACGGCCTTCGGGCGTATCGGCGCCGAGGATGAGGCCGGCGAGCAGGTCGGCTTCGGCCTGGCGGGCGGGGGGTAGCTGGCCGGCGTTGGCCAAGGCCTGGGCGGCGCCCTTGGCGTCCTTGAGGTGGGCCAGCGCGAGGGCGAGGTTGCGGGCGTAGTCGAAGGCGAGCGGCGTGCCCTTGGCGTCGGCCGCCAGGTCGCGCAGCGCGGAGACCGTGCGTTGCTCGACCTTGCCCGCGACGATCATCGCGCGGTAGCCGAGGACCTCGATGCGCTGGCGCTGTTCTTCCGAGACCGCCGTGCGGGCGATCGCTTCCTGCGCGAGGTTCACGTTGAAGTTGTCGTTCTCCGCGCCGGCGACCATCCAGCGGAGCGCGTGCCCCCAGGCGACCTCATGGGCCGGCAGTTCGGCGGACTTGATTTCGGCGGCGAAAGCCTTGGCGCCGTCGAGGTCGTTTTCGAGGAGCGCGATGAGGGCTTCGCGCAAGGACTTGCGGGCGGACTTCGGCAGGAACTTCACGGTCGCCTTCGCTTCCGTGGTGCGGGTGCGTTCGATGTAGGCCGCGGACAGGCCGAGGCCGGCGAGCTCGCGGTCTTTCTCGCCGAGCTTAGGGTCCGCCAGCAGCTGGACGTAGAAGCCCGTCGCCGTCGAGGAGAGGCCGGCGGCCAAGGCCTGGTCGGCCAGGCTGAGCAGCGAGCGGCGGTCGGGCAGGTCGCCCGCGGAGACCGGCGCGTTGCCCGAGAGGAGGTTGGGCGGGAGGTCCTGCGACACGACCTGACCCGGCAGCAAAGCGCCGAGGGCGAGGAAGGTGGCAAGGGCGAACCGCAGCATCGTCCCGACTA
>JBEGOO010000070.1:0-18776 GCA_041182045.1 Verrucomicrobiota bacterium | reverse complement strand
CGTGAGCGCCGCGGTCCTCCGTCCCGACGTCGCGATCGTCACCGCCGTCGCCCCCGTGCATCTCGAAGGCCTCGGTTCGCTCGCCGCGGTCGCGCGCGAGAAGGCCACGCTGGTGGCCGCGCTGGCCGACGGGGGTCGCGCCATCCTGCCGGCGGCCCTGCTGGCCTGGCCCGATTTCGCCGCCCTCGCGGAGCGTTGCGTCGCCGTCCGTTTCGCCGGCGAGCCCGCCCCCGCCGTCCGGCCCGCCCGGCTCGTCGAGGCGAGCCTCGGCGAGGAAGCCGGCCGCCGCGTCCTCCGCCTTGACGGCGAGGCCTTCCCCTTGGGGCCGGTCTCCGACGGCCTCGCCCGCAACGCCGCCCTCGCCGTGCTCGCCGCCCGCGAGGTCGGCGCCGACCTCGCGGCCCTGCGCGCGGCGCTCGCCGCCTGGACGCCGCCGGTGGGGCGGGGCAGCGTGCACGTCGACGGGCCTCGCACGTTCTACGTCGACTGCTACAACTCGAGCCCGGCCTCCCTCCTCGACGCCGCGCGTTGCTTCGACCGGCTCGGCGCCGCGGCGGGCGCCCCGCGCCTCTGGGTCCTCGGCGGCATGGCCGAGCTCGGCGCGGACTCCGCCGCCCTGCATCGCGACTGCGGCGCCGGGCTCCCCGTGCGCGCGGACGACCACGTCGTCGCGTTCGGCGGGGACGCCGCCCACCTGCTCGCGGGCCTGCCCGCCGGCGCCGGCCGCCGCGTGGCCGCCGCCACCCTCGACGAGGCGCGCGCCGCGATCGCCGCGCACACCGGCTTCGTCTTCGTGAAGGGCAGCCGCTCCTTCGCCCTCGAGCGCGCCCTGCCCGCCGCGCTCACCGCCCGCCTTTCGTTCCACTAGGACATGCTTTACCTGCTCAAGAATCTCGAATCGTTCTGGGGGCCGTTCCGCCTCTTCGAGTACATCTCCGTCCGCGCGATCCTCGCCGGTTTCACGTCGTTGCTGCTGGGCATGCTCCTCGCCGGCCCGATCATCCGCGCGCTGTCGCGGCTGCGCCAGCCGGAGCGCTCCAAGGAACTCATGGGGGAGCTCGCCAAGGAAGGCGGCAAGGTCCCGACCATGGGCGGCCTCCTCATCGGCGCCGCGATGGTGCCCTCCGTCCTGCTCTGGGCCCGGCCCAACGTGCTCGTCCTCGCCTCGCTCTGGTGCCTGCTCGGCATGGGGCTCGTCGGCCTGGTCGACGACTGGCTGAAGGTCCGCCACGGCAGCTCCGACGGCATCAGCGCGCGCCAGAAGCTGGCGGGGCAGGGGCTCGTCGCGCTGCTCGCGGTCGGCGTCGTGCTCCTCGACCCGGCCTACCGCGAGAGCTTCTGCGAGATCTGGGCGCCGGTGCTGAAGGCCCCGCTGTGGTCCGCCCACTCGTTCGGCTGGCCCTTGGCCGCCTGCGCCGTCGTGGCCGGGAGCTTCTTCATCCTCGTCTGCGTCGGCTGCTCCAACGCCGTCAACCTCACCGACGGCCTCGACGGCCTCGCCATCGGCTGCGTCCTCATCACGACCCTCATCCTCGGCGGCGTCGCGTACCTCGCCGGCCACGCCGTCTTCGCCGACTACCTGCGGATCAGCCCGGTGCCGGGCGCGGGCGAGCTGGCCGTCTTCTGCGCCGCGCTCGTCGGCGGCGGCCTGGTCTTCCTCTGGCACAACGCCGCGCCCGCCGAGCTCTACATGGGCGACGTCGGCGCGCTCGGCATCGGCGGCGCGCTCGGCGCGGTCGCGTGCCTGATGCACCAGCCCTTCCTCCTGGCCATCGCCGGCGGCGTCTTCGTCCTCGAGGCGGTCTCCGTGCTGCTGCAGGTCGCGTACTTCAAGCGCACCGGCGGGCGTCGGCTGTTCCTGATGACGCCGATCCACCACCACTTCCAGAAGAAGGGCTGGCCCGCCACCAAGGTGGTCGCGCGCTTCTGGATCCTCTCGTTCCTCTGCGGCCTCCTCGGCCTCCTGTCCCTCAAGCTGCGATGAGCGACTTCCCCGACAGCCTGCGCCGCCGCCTCGCCCGGCCCGCCGCCATCCTCGGCGCGGGCGTGAGCGGACGCGCCGTCGCGGACTGCCTCGCGGCCGCCGGCTTCGCCTCGGTGATCTACGACGCGCAGGGCGGCAACCCCGCCTTCGGCCCCGCCGAGGCCGCGCGCCACGACCTGCTCGTCTACAGCCCGGGCTTCGCGCAGTCCCACCCGTGGCTGCTCGCCGCGCGTCGCGCCGGCCTGCATTGCCTCGCCGAGCTCGACTTCGGGGCCCTGCTCTGGGGCGGCGCCGCCATCGCGGTCACCGGCACGAACGGCAAGACGACCCTGACCGAGTTCCTCTCGTTCGCCCACAAGCGCGCCGGCCAGGACGCCATCGCCTGCGGGAACGTCGGCCTCCCCCTCACCGCGCTGCACGCCACCGGCTCGCATGGCTCGTTCCTCGCGGTCGTGGAGGTCAGTTCCTTCCAGGCCGAGGACCTGCGCCACCTCGCGCCGGAGGCCGTGCTCTGGACGAACTTCGACGAGGACCACCTCGACCGCCACGGCGACCTGGAGAGCTATTTCCGCGCGAAGTTCCGCCTCATCGAGCGCATGCTCCCCGGCGGCGTCCTCGTCGTCGGCGAATCCGTCGTCGAGTCGGCCCGCGCCTTCGGCATCGAGCTTCCCGCCGAGGCCTTGGTCGCGACCCGCGCCGAGGTCGCCGACGGGATCCCCGCCGGCTCGGTCTTCGAGTCCTGGCCGCAGCGGGAGAACTGGGCGATCGCCGTCCGCTACTGGCAGGCGAAGGGCCTGCCGCTCCGCCACCTCGAGGAGTCCGCCCGCCTCTTCCGCGCCGCCCCGCACCGCCTGCGCAAGGTCGCCGAGGCCCAGGGCGTCGAGTATTGGAACGACTCCAAGGGCACGAATTTCCACGCGGTCCACGCCGCCCTCGGGCAGTTCCAGATCCCGGTCCGCTGGATCGGCGGCGGCAAGTGGAAGGGCGGGGACCTCCGCCGTTTCGCCGAACGCCTGGCGCCGCGCATCGAGGCCGCCTACCTCATCGGCGAGACCGGCCCCGAGCTGCAGCGTCACCTCGCCGAGCTCGGGCGCCCCGCCCGCTGCTTCGCCGGTCTCCAGGACGCCGTCGTCGCCGCCGCCAAGGACGCGCACGTCCCGACCGCCATCCTGCTCAGCCCCGGCTTCTCCAGCTTCGACCAGTTCCGCGGCTACGCGGAACGCGGCACCGTCTTCGAGCGCGCCGCGCTCGCCCTGGCCGCTCGCGCCTGACTTTCACCAGAAACCAAAACCAAAAACACCACCCATGCGTCCCATCATCACTGTCACCGCCGTCGTGCTCCTGCACCTCTGCGTCATCGCCGTCCTCGTCGGCGTCAACGGCTGCCGTAGCACCACCGGTCTCGAGACCGACGGCGACGCCGTCGCCTACGCCGCCGGTGGCCGCGCCACCCCCGCCGCCGTCCCGGCTCCCGTGGCCGGCCTGCCCGCGGGCACCCTCGCTCCGGCCCCGGTCCCGGCCGGCAAGCTCGCCACCCCCGCCCCGACGAAGCTCACCCCGATCGCGCCCGTCGGCCCCGGCGGCACCTACACCGTCGCGAAGGGCGAGACCGTCACCCTGATCGCCGCCCGCGAGAAGATCAGCTACAAGGAGCTCTGCGACGCGAACGGCCTGCCCTACAACGCCCAGCTCCGCGCCGGTCAGAAACTGAAGATCCCAGCCGCCGGCTCCACCGCGAAGAAGACCACCGCCGCGTCCGCCAAGCCGGCGACCACGACCGCGACCAAGGCCGCGCCCGCCGTCGAGTTCGCCCCGCTCAAGCTCGTCCCGGTCGGCTCCCAGCCCGCCGCCCCGGCCGCGCCCGCCGCGCCGGTTCCGGCCGCCCCGGCCGCCGTGCCCGCCAAGAAGTAAGCCTCCGCCCCGCCCGCGCGCATGGTCATCAAGGTCAAGCAGGAGTCCCCCGGCGCCCTCGCGGGCAACGCCGCGTGGATCGCCGCGCTGGCCCTGGGCCTGGCCGTGTTCGGGCTGGTGGTGCAGTACAGCGCCGGCATCTCGCTCTCGTCGAGCAACCGCACCGCGGCCTTCGACCGCCAGATCATCTACGTCCCGATCGCGGTCCTGGCCGGCTTCCTCTGCTTCCGCCTCAACCTCGACCGCGTGCGCGAATACCGCTGGTGGATCTTCGGCGGCGCCCTCCTCGCGATGCTCGCCGCCCGCGTGCCCGGCGTCGGCGTCTCCGTCAACGGTTCCTGGCGCTGGATCGAGCTCGGTTTCTTCCGCCTGCAGGCGTCCGACCTCGGCAAGCTCGCCCTCGTGATCGTGCTCGCCGACCTCCTGGCGCGGATGCAGCGGCGCACGCTCCCGGCGAAGTTCCGGATCATCCGGTTCTCCGACCGGGCGCCTTATGTCTTCACGCCGGCCGGCTGGCTCGATTTCCGGGAAGGTTTCCTCAAGCCCGTCGCGGTCGTGCTGACCATCGCCGGCTTCATCGCGCTCGGTCCCGACCTCGGCACCATCCTGCTCTGCGTCGCCGTCGGCGGCGTGATGATGTTCATCTCGGGCGTGCGCTGGCATTACGTCATCCCCTCGTTCCTCCTCGGCGCGACGGCCCTGACGATCCTCATCCTCAACTGGCCCAATCGCCTCCGCCGCTTCGTCTCCTTCATCGACCCGTGGCAGAACCGCGGCGACGAGGCCTACCAGCTCTTCGAGGGCATGATGGGCTTCGGCGTCGGCGGCCTGACCGGCAAGGGCGCGGGCTTCGGCCTGCAGAGCCGCGCCTACCTGCCCGAGGCCCACACGGACTTCGTGCTCGCGGGCATCGGCGAGGAGTACGGCCTCGTCGCCACCAGCCTCGTCGCCGCGACCTACCTGGCCATCTTCGTCCTCGGCTACCGCGCGCTGCGCCACTCGGCCGACCTCTACCGCCTCAACGTCGGCCTCGGCGCGCTGCTCTTCCTCGTGATCCAGGCGCTCGTCAACATGGGCGTCGTCACGGGTCTCCTGCCCACCAAGGGCATCTCGCTGCCGTTCCTCAGCTACGGCGGCACCAACCTCGTCATCATGGCCTGCATGGTGGGGCTCGTCCTCAACTGCATCCGCGAGGCGTCCCGCCCGGTGTTCACGCCGAAGGAGGCCCGCGCATGAGCCGCGTGCTGCTCGCCTGCGGAGGGACCGGCGGCCACCTCGCCCCGGGCATCGCGCTGGCCCAGCGGCTCACCGACGACGGCCACGAGTGCCTGCTCATCGTGAGCAGCAAGGCCGTCGACGCGCGCATGACCGGCAACTACCCGCGGCTGCGCTTCGTCCCGGGCAAGGGTCGCGGTTTCGGGCCGGGCCTGCTCGGCAAGCTCCGGTTCTTCCCGTCGCTGCTCGGCGCCGTCTGGTCCTCCTGGCGCCTGCTCCGGGGTTTCCGGCCCGACGCGCTCGTCTGCTTCGGCGGGTTCATGAGCGTGGGCCCGGCGCTCGCCGCCCGCCTCGCCGGCGTCCCCGTGCTCGTGCACGAGGCCAACCGCCGCCCGGGCAAGGCCGTGCGCCTGATCGCCCGCTTCGCCCGCTCCGTCCACCTGCCCGCGGGCGTCCGGATCCCCGGCCTCGCCGCGGACCGCCAGCATGATTCCGGCTACCCGGTCCGGGCCGAGATGCGCCCGCTCGCCAAGGAGCTCGCGCGCCGCGCCCTCGGCTTCCCCGCGACCGGCCGCCTGCTGCTCTTCACCGGTGGCAGCCAGGGCGCGGCGCCGCTCAACCGCTGGGTCGAGGCCCACCTCGACGCGTTCGCCGACCGCGGCGTCCATGTGCTCTGCCTGACCGGTCCCGGCGGCCGCGAGGAGCGCCTCGACCGCCCCGGTTCCGTCGTCCATTTCCTGCCGTTCTGCCACCAGATGGCGGCGGCCTACTCTGCAGCCGACCTTGCGGTCACCCGTGCCGGTGCTGGCACGTTGGCGGAACTCGCGACTTGTCGGACGGCGGCCATCCTGGTCCCGCTCCCGCACGCCGCCGACGACCACCAGACCGCGAACGCGCTGCAGGCCGCCGAAAGCGGCGCCGCGATCCTCCTGCCCGAGCGCGAACTCGGGCGCCTGGGAGAGATCGCCTTCGGGCGCATCGCCGACACCGCCGCGCTCGCGGCGATGCGCGATGCGCTGGCGCTCGCCGACGCGGCCAATCTTTGGGAGGAGCTCGCGCGGGAGACCGTCGACCTCGCGCAGGCCCATGAGCGGAGGGTCCGCCCGGCATGAGCGCGGCGGCCGCGACCTCCGTCTGGATGCTGGGCGCCTGCGGCATGGGCGTCGGCCCGCTCGCCATCTACCTGAAAGGGGAGGGGTGCGACGTCTCCGGCTGGGATGACGCGACCGGCAGCCCGATGGAGCTCCAGCTCGCCCACGCCGAGGTGCCCTTGCTCCGCGACCCCTGGGCCGCCGGCCGCGCCCCGCTCGTCGTCGGCCGCTCGAGCGCGGTCAAGCCCGGCCACCCGGCGCTCGCCCTCGCGGAAGCCAAGGGCGTCCGCCAGCTGCGCCGCGGCGAGCTGCTCGCCGAGCGCGTCGCCGACCGCCGCTTCGTCGCCGTCTGCGGCAGCCACGGCAAGACCACGACCTGCGGCATGATCGTGGCGGCCCTGACCACCGCCGGCGCCGATTTCGGCTACGTCCTCGGCGGCCTGTTCCGCGACCCCGCCTTCCCGCCGGCCCGCGCCTCGGCCACCTCGCCCTGGGTCGTGGCGGAGGTCGACGAGAGCGACGGCACGATCGGCGCCTTCTCCCCCGATGTCACCGTCGCGGTGAACCTCGACTGGGACCACCCCGACTACTACCGCGACGAGGCCGACCTCGAAGGCGTCTTCCGGGCGCTGTTCGAGCGGACCCGCACGGCCGTCGTGATCCCGGCCGGCAACGCGCGCCTCGAGCGCCTCACCGCCGGTCTCAAGATCCCGGTCCTGCGCGTCGGTCTCGAGGGCGATTACCGCGCCCGGCCGGTGGCCGGCGACCACGCCACCTCGGTCCTCGACCTCGGCGGCCGTTTCCCGGAGCGCCGCGTGACCTTGCCGGTCGCCGGCACCTTCAACCGCGCCAACGCCGCGATGGCCCTGGCGGTCACGCACCTCGTCACGGGCGACCTCGTCGCCGAGCCGATGGAACGCTGGCGCGGGATCCGTCGCCGCCAGGACGTCCTCTTCGAGGCCAAGGGCCTGCGCGTGCTGGCCGATTACGCCCACCACCCCACGGAGATCGCGGCGTTGCTGCAGTGGGTGCGCGAGACGCACCTCGGCCGGCTCATCGTCGTCTTCCAGCCGCATCGCCACACGCGCACGCGCCAGTACGCCGCGGAGTTCCGCCAGGCGCTCGAGGTGGCCGACTACGCGCTCGTGCTGCCGGTCTACGCCGCGGGCGAGCCCGCGCTCGAGGGCGGGGGGTCCGAGGCGGTCGTGGCCGGCTCGACCCATCGGCTCGTGGCCGATCGCCGCGAGCTGTCGCCTTTGCTGGACGGTCTCGGCGCCGGCCAGGACACCGTCGTCGCGTTCGTCGGCGCCGGCGACATCGAGCGCGACGCCGAGGCCTACGCCAAGTCGCTGCGCCGCCGGGGCGCGGAGGTCCTTTCCCTGGACCTGCCGGACCTCGTGGCCGGCCGGCTCTCGCCCGCCTGCGTCCTGCGCGCCAACGAACCCCTGGCCCGGCGCACGACCCTCGGGATCGGCGGCGCGGCCCGCTGGTACGCGGAGCCCGCCACCGTCGACGACGTCGTCGCCCTGCTGCGCGCCGCCGCCGAGCTCGACCTCCGCTGGTTCGCCCTCGGCCGCGGCTCCAACCTGCTCGTGCCCGACGACGGCTACGACGGCCTCGTCCTGCACCTCGACGCCGCCCACTGGGGCGCCGTCACCGACCTGGGCGACGGCCGCCTGCGCGTCGGCGGGGGCGCCCGCCTCAAGGAACTCTGCGGTTTCGCCGCGCGCGCGGGGCTCGCCGGCTTCGAGTTCCTCGAGGGCATCCCCGGCACCGTCGGCGGTTCGCTGCGCATGAACGCCGGCGCGATGGGCGGCTGGATCTTCGACGTCGTCGAGTCCATCGAATGGCTGTCCCCGCAGGGCCGCGTCCGCGCCGCGCGCCGCGACTGCTTCGACGCCCTCTACCGCGACTGCCCGCAGCTGCACGGCGCGGTGGTGCTCTCCGCCGTGCTCCGCGCCGCCGGCCGCGCGGAACCCGAGGCGATCCGCGCCCGGATGGAGGAAATGGCCACCCGCCGCCGCGCCTCCCAGCCGCGCGAGGCCAGCGCCGGTTGCGTCTTCCGCAATCCCGAGGGCGACAAGGCCGGCCGCCTGATCGACGCCGCCGGGCTCAAGGGCCGCGCCGTCGGCCCCGTCGCCGTCTCGCCGGTCCACGCCAACTTCCTCGTCAACACCGGCGCCGCCACCGCGGCCGACTTCCTCGCCCTGATGCGGACCGTCCGCGCGGAGGTGAAGGCCGGCCAGGGCGTGGAGCTTCAGCCCGAGATCGTCGCGCTCGGCCGCGAATGGAAGGAACTCCTATGAGCGCCACCCCCGAGATCGTCGTCCTCTGCGGCGGCGAGTCCTCCGAACGCGAGGTCTCGCTCCGCTCCGGTCGGGCCGTCGCCGGCGCGTTGCCCGGCGCCCGGCTCGTCGAGCTCGCCACCGACGCCTTGCCCGCGTGGCTCGACGGCGTCCGGCACGTCGTCTTCCCCGTCCTCCACGGCGGCTGGGGCGAGGACGGCGGCATCCAGTCCGAGCTCGAGGCCCGGGGCGTCGCCTTCGCCGGTTGCGCCGCCGCCGCCAGCCGGCTCTGCATGGACAAGGTCGCGACCAAGCGCGCGATGCGCGCCGCGCAGGTGCCGGCCATCCCCGAGGTCGCCTTCGCCGGCGCCGCCAAGCCGACCGCCGCCGAGCTCGTGGCCGCCCTCGGCCCGGACATCGTCCTCAAGCCCTCCGACCAAGGCAGCAGCGTCGGCCTCTTCCTGCCGGCCGGCGAGGCCGCCGTCGCCGCCGCCCTCGCCGAGATCCCCGCGTCCGGTCGCTGGATGGCGGAACGCCGCCTCCGGGGCCGCGAGATGTCCATCGGCCTGCTGGACGGCCAGCCCATGGGCCTGGTCGAGATCGTGCCGCTCGCGGGCGTCTACGATTACCGCACCAAGTACACGAAGGGCGCCTCGGAGTACCGCTTCCCCGCGCCGTTGGCGCCGGCGGCGACCGCCGCCATCGCCGCGGCGGCCGGCCGGCTCTTCGCCGCCTGCGGCTGCCGCGACTTCGCGCGCGCCGACGTCTTCCTCGAACCCGACGGGCATTTCTATTTCCTCGAGATCAACACCATGCCCGGCATGACCGAGACCAGCCTGATGCCCAAGAGCGCCTCGTGCCTCGGCCTCGACTTCCCCGCGTTGGCGCGTCGGATGATCGCGCCCGCCCTGGCCCGCGCCGCGGGTCGCCCCACCTGACATGAGCCTCTTCCGTCGACTCTTCGGCAAGCGCCCCGAGACCTTCCCCGGTCCGAAGGACCGTGATTGGCGCACCCTCGTCCCGCAGGACGTGAACCGCGTCCCGGGCGACGCCATCGGGCGCAAGCGCGCGGTCCGCTCCCGCCTGCCG
This sequence comes from Verrucomicrobiota bacterium, assembly GCA_041182045.1. GTDB lineage: Bacteria > Verrucomicrobiota > Verrucomicrobiia > Opitutales > UBA953 > UBA953. Next base: position 9,201 of record JBEGOO010000070.1, on the reverse strand, counting down.
GTCCTGCTCAGCGTCCTCTTCTTCGCCGGGCTCGGCGGGCTCCTCTGGTACGCCGTGGACGAAGGCGCCGGCGGGAATCCCGCGGCGGGCGGCACGCTCAAGTTCAAGACCGACGGCCTCCTCGGCGTCGAGTACGTCCGCAAGGTCCTCGACGCGCACCCCGAGGGCGCCGGGCGCGACGTCCGCTCGATCAAGGCCGAGCTGGAGAAGGACAACCAGGTGCTCGTCGCCGACGTCAGCCGCGGCATGGACGGCGTCCTCAACGTGCGGCTCGGCGAGCGCAAGGCCGTCGCCCGCGTGGTCGTCACCCCCGCCACGGGCCCGATGATCGTGCGCCTCATGGACCCGACCGGCGTCACCTTCGCCGGCGCCGGCTACCCGCCCGCGACCGTCCGCGGCCTGCCGGAGATCGTCAACTACCGCTCGACCGGCTCGGGCGACGCGATGGTGATCGAGGGCGCCGAGATCGCCGGCCCGTTCCTCGCCACCGCCATGGGCGAGCGCTACCGCGCCTACTACAACCAGTGGGCCGCGCTGTCGCTGGCCGACTGCTTCGGCGAGCACGAGGACGCGCCCGGCTCGAGCCTGCGCGTCGTCCTGCGTCCGGGCAGCCAGCCCGCCGACCGGCCCGCCTTGGTCGAGATCGTCTTCTCGACCGCCAAGTGGCGCGAGGAGTTCGGCATCCTCAAGGCCCTCGACCTCGAGGCCCTGCTGCGCCGGCCGGACGCCACCGCCGCCGCCTACGTCCTGAAGCTCTCGATCCAGAATCGCACCAATCCCAAGCCCGTCCCCGAACCCCGCCTCGTCCCCGTCGCCCGATGAAACCCCAGAACAAGCCCCTGCCTTCGCTCATCGCCGTCATCGACATCGGGACGCACAAGACCGTCGCGCTCGTCGGCCAGCTCATCGACGGCAAGGCGCGCATGCTCAGCTTCTCCGAGCGCCGCACCGACGGCGTCGTGAAGGGCACCGTGACCGACCTCGAGAAGCTCCAGCGCTGCGTGCACGAGGTCGTCAACGACGTCGAGCGCGGCGCCAGCCGGGCCATCGACGAGGTCTACCTCTCGATGTCCGGTCCCGCCGCCGAGGGCGAGCGCGTCAAGGGCATCATCTCCGTGCCGGCCGCCGACGGCCGCGTGGCCAAGCAGGACGTGCTCGACGCCATCGCCTCGGCCAAGCGCCTCGAGCCCCCGGCGGGCCGCGCGACCATCCTCTACATGCGCCAGCCGACCATCCTGGACAACCGTCCGGTGGTCAACGCCGTCGGCATGACGGGCCGCCGCCTCGAGGTCCTCTTCTGGCGCGTCACCATGGACGAGGGCAACCTCCGCCTGCGCGTCGGGATGGTCAACGGCATGAGCCTGATGCTCCGCGACTTCATCCTCGCCTCGCACGCCGCGGCCTGCGCCGTGGCGACGGAGACCGAGAAGCAGGGCGGGGTGCTGCTCATCGACATGGGCGCCGGCACGACGGATTGGATCCTCTACTACAAGGAGCACATCCTCTGCGCCGGCTCCATCCCGCTCGGCGGCGAGCACCTCACCAACGACCTCGGCGTCGCCCTGCGCGTCAGCCGCGACACGGCCGAGGACCTCAAGGTCCGCTTCGCCTCCGCGGTGCACCGCGAGGCCGACCTCAACCAGACGATCTGGAAGGACGGCGACCGCGGGCTCGGCGACCAGCAGTTCAACCGCGGCACGATCACCAAGGTCAGCTCGCTGCGCTACCAGGAGACCCTCGACTTCGTGCGCAAGGACGTCCTCCGGCAGCTCGACCAGATCTTCCCCGACCACCCGACGAAGCTGGACCAGCACCTGCTGCCCTCCGGCGTCATCCTCACGGGCGGCTCGGCCAACCTCCAGGACGCCGCCGAGGCCGTCCAGCTCGTGCTCGGCCTGCCCGCGCGCGTCGGCGTGCCCGTCTTCGAGGTCGAGAGCTTCCGCAAGCCCGAGTACGCCGGCGTCGTCGGTATGATGACCGCGGCGATCACCGACGCGCCGCCCCCGGTGCGCCGCCCCCGCGGCTTCCTCGCGGCCCTCCGCGACCTCTTCCGCTTCTGAGCATGGAACGCGCCCCCTCCATCCTCCTCGTGGGCCTCGGCGGCGCCGGTTGCGCCATGGTCACCCGCCTCGCCCCGGGCCTGCCCGCGGACATCCGCGTGCTCCGCGTCGACACCGACGCCCGCTCCGTGGCCGAGGACGGCGCCGCCGCCGTGCAGATCGGCCGCGCGCAGACCCGCGGCATGGGCACGGGCGGCGAACCCGCCGTCGGCGCGGTCGCGGCGGAGGCCGAGGAACCGGCGCTCCGGCGCGCCTTCACCGGCGTCCCCTTGGTGGTCCTCGTCACCGGTCTCGGCGGCGGCACCGGCAGCGGCGCGTCCGCGGTCGTCGCGCGCCAGGCCGCCGACGCCGGCGCCACGGTGCTCGCCTTCGCGACCATGCCCTTCTCGCACGAGGGCGAACGCCGCATGCGCCAGGCCAACGAAGGCGCCGTCGCGCTCGGCCAGAAGGCCCACGGCCTCGTGCTCGTGCACAACGACCTGCTGCTCCAGCAGGTCTCGAACGAGGCCCCGCTCTCCGAATCCTTCGCCGCCGCGGACGCCTGGGTCGGCGGCGCGCTCCGCGCCCTCGCGGCCGCCTTCGAGCCCGGCGCGCTCGTCCCGGTCGACCCCGCCGCGCTGCGCAGCATCCTCGCCAGCCCCGGCTCGCCCACGCTCTTCGCGTACGGCGTCGGCGCCGGCCCCGGCGCCGCCGCGACGGCCGCCCGCGCCGCCGGTCAATGCCCGCTCGCGCACGGCCCCGGCGCCGTGACCAAGGTCGCCGCGCTCTTCGTCTACGTCGCGGGCGGCCCCGCGATGACCTCGGCCGACGCCTTCGAGGCCGTCGCGGCCGTCCGCCTGCGTTTCGGCGGCGAGACCACCACCTTGCTCTGCGCCCGGATCGACCCCGCGCTCGGCGAGCGCGTCGAGGTCTCCGTGCTCGGCGCCTCGCTGCCGGCCCCGAAGGCCGCCCCCAAGGCGCGCAAGGGCGCCAAGGCCGCCGACGCGGACCAGCCGCTCTTCGGTTTCGCCACGGAGGAGACGTTGCGGCGCGGGTTGTTCGGCGGCACGCCCATGACCTTCATCGAAGGCCAGGACGTCGACGTGCCGACCTACATCCGCAAGGCCGTCCGCCTGCCCGCCGGCTGACGAAACTCGCTTCCCGGTTGCGCCCCGCGACCGTCCGCCTACGGTGCCCCCATGTCCGCCTTCGACGTCGCGACCGTGCGCCAAGACTTCCCGATCCTCGGGCGGACGGTGCATGGCCGCCCGCTGACCTACCTCGACAACGCCGCCACCTCGCAAAAGCCGGCGGTCGTCATCCAGGCGCTCGAGCGCTACTACCGCGAGCAGAACGCGAACGTCCACCGGGGCGTCCACCTTCTCAGCGAGGAAGCCACCGTCGCCTACGAGCGCGCCCGCGAGACCGTCGCCCGTTTCCTCGGCCTCGCTTCCTCCCGCGGCTGCGTCTTCGTGCGCGGCGCCACCGAAGGCATCAACCTCGTCGCCGAGTGCTGGGGCCGGACGCACCTCCGGGCCGGGGATGAGATCCTCCTCACGCAGCTCGAGCACCACGCCAACATCGTCCCCTGGCAGGTCGTCGCCGAGCGCACCGGCGCCAAGGTCGTCGTCGCCCCGCTCACGCCGCGCGGGGAGATCGACCTCGTCGCCTTCCGCGGCCTGCTCTCCGCCCGCACCAAGCTCGTCGCGTTCGCCCACGTCTCCAACGCCCTCGGCACCGTCAACCCCGCCGCGGAGCTGACCCGCCTCGCCAAGGCCGTCGGAGCGACCGTGCTCATCGACGGCTGCCAGGCCGCCGCCCACTTCCAGGTCGACGTCCCCGCGCTCGGTTGCGACTTCTACGCGTTCTCGGGCCACAAGACCTTCGGGCCGACGGGCATCGGCGTGCTCTGGGGCCGCCCCGAGCTGCTCGACACGCTGCCGCCCTACCAGTACGGCGGCGACATGATCCGGAAGGTGGACTTCGCCGGCACGACCTTCCGCGAGGCCCCGGAGCGTTTCGAGGCCGGCACGCCCGACATCGCCGGCGTCATCGGGCTCGCCGCGGCCTTGGAGTACTTCCGGCCGATCCAGGCGGCCGCGCACGCCCATGAGCAGATCCTGCTCGCCGCGGCCACCGCGCGTCTCCGGGCCATCCCCGGCCTGACGATCGTCGGCGAGGCCCCGGAGAAGGTCGCCGTGATCTCCTTCAATCTCGCGGGCGGCCACCCGCACGACGTCGGCACGCTCCTCGACGCCGACGGCATCGCCATCCGCACCGGCCACCACTGCTGCATGCCGCTCATGAAGCACCTCGGCCTCCCCGGCACCGCCCGCGCCTCCTTCGCCTTCTACAACACGCTGGAGGAGGTCGACCGGCTCGGCGCCTCGCTCGAGAAGATCCGCCGGATGATGGCCTAGGCAGGGGCGGGCTTGGGTCAGTCGAGCAGCTGCCCTGCCTTGAGCAGGATGGCGCGGAGCTTGACGTAGTCGACGTCCTGGACGGCCAGATTCTCATCGATGGCTAGGACCGCCGCGGCGCCGGCGCTCTGGCCGAGGATCATGAAGACGGGCTCCATGCGCATCGACCCGAAGGCGGGGTGGGTCGAGGAGATGACCGTCGGCACGAGAAGGTTGACGCAGTCGCTTTTCGACGGACGCAGGCAGCGGTAGCTGATGCGGTACGGTTTGGGCACGGCGTAGTCGAACTGGCCTTCCACGCCGACCAAGTGGCCTTGCCAATCGCGCTGTGCCTCGGTGATCTCCTCGGGCTTGGAGGTGCGCAGGTGGGTGATGCGGCCTTCCTTGGCGGTCTTGTAGATGATGCGGCGCACCACGTGCGAATCCATGATGAAACTGCCGAGGCCGACGGAGTCCTCGATCACCGTCTTTCCGAGGCAGTCGTGCTCCGTGAGGACGTAGTCGCCGCGGAGACGTCGGCCTTCGCGCACGTAGAGTTCGTGCGGCCAGCCGGCGGTCTCGGGGAACTCGCCCTTTGGCAGACCGAACTGGCTGACGCGTCCGCGCAGTTCGGCCGGGATGCTCGGGTCGTTGGCGAGGAACCAGAGATAGCCCTGCTGGTAGTTCACGTGGTCCTGGAAGATTCGTTCGCGTTCGGCGTAGCTGGCTTCGACCCAGTTGCGGCTGCCGTCGACGAGGTCGAGCGACACCGGGCCGGCGCTGTTGCAGTCGCCTTCGTTTAGCTTCAGCGGACCGCGGGAGTAGATCAGGTTCCACCATTTCGAGTCCGGCGCCGAGTTGATGTAGCGCTTCAGCAGTTCGTAGCGCCCGGGACGGTAGCCTTCGGGCTTCGGCCATGGCTGGGGGTCTTTCTTCGTGGCGAAAACGCGGAAGCAAAACGGCTGATAGCGCTTGTCGGCCTTGCCGTGTTCTTCGGCGGCGTAAGGCGAACCGTCGACACCTTCGATGACGCCGCTCTTCGGGTCGCCGGGTACGACGTAGGGATCGACCTTCCACTGGAAGTTGTGGGGCGAGGAGGAGGCGCCGATCTGGATGCCGTTGAGTTTTTCGCCGAAGTCGGCGTTGGCTTCGCGGCCGGCGACATGCGAGACGCCGGCGCGGGCCAACAGGTCGCCCTCGTAGGTGGTGTCGAGGAAGACCTTGCCGCGGACGGCGTTGCCGTTCTCGAAGATGAGCCGGGCGATCCGGACGCCGTCGCGTTCCACCCGGTCCAGGCGATGTTCGAAGAAGACCGGGATATCGAGGTCGGCGAGCATCGTCAGGAAGAGCGTCTCGACCTCGGCGGGGCTCTGGACCTGCTTCTTGAAAAAATCGAGGAACACCGTCTTGGCCATCCCCCCGATGGCTTCCTTCTTGCCGTAGTCCACGTCGCTCAGGCCCGAGGAGGACATCCCGCCGACATGACGTCGGAAGACGAAAACGCCGACCGACCTGCCCATCTTCTTCGCCTGGCAGGCCGCGGAGACCGCCGCCGGGCTGGCGCCGTAGATCACGACGTCGAAATCGTAAGTCTTCGGCTCGGCGATCTTCGGCACGGGATAGTAATACTTCAGGCCCGGGTTCGGGGTCGTGGGCCTGGGTAGGTCCTTGGCGCCGAGGAAGGCTCCGAAGGCGAGCAGGAGGAGGCGAAGCGGCATGGGGCAGGCCCGATGTTTCTCCTCCCTCTGTCCCAGTCAACATTCCCGTCAGGAGGCGGTCGCCCTGCGCGATTAGTCTAGTCCGCCCCCGCCGGGGACCGCCGGATCACGTCGAGGATCCCCTGCACCTCCCAGTTGCGCACCGGCCCCTCCAGACCGAGGTGTTGGCGGGCCTCGCGCACATCCTCGGGGTGGTTGCCGGGCGGCCATTCCAGCCAGACCGCCTCCAGCGACGCGCGCGGTGACGACAGCAGCGGCAGCAGCGCGTTGATGGCCAGCGTGTCCGCGCGCCCATCCGGCACCACGCGGCAGAAGATCTCGTCGATCAACCGCCGCCGTAGGCCGGGCAGGGGAGCCGTCGGCACGTCGGCCCCCCACGCGCGGAGGTCGGCCCGCCAGGCCGGTCTTAGGCGGTTCAGCTCGAGGTATTGCGCCAGGCGGCGGTAAGGGTGGCCGGCCGGCCGGAGCCCGCGCAGCCGCCACCGGCCGCACTTCTCCATGTAGAGCGCGTCGAGCCCGAGCAGCAGCATCTCCTCCGGCGAGTGGCTCCGGGCCAGCTCGGACATCGGGCCGCGGTTGCCGCCGAAGCCCAGCGATTCCACCACCAGCTCATGGCAGGCCGCCTCCCAGCCCACCTCGCGGATGCGTTGGCGGGCGAGGCGCAGCTTCGTCTCGAAGCGGCTCCGGGCCCGTTGGCGCAGGCCGCGTCCGATCGCGGACTCCGCGGCCTGCACGCGGCGGGCGACCTCCCGGGCGCGCCCGCGTAGTTCCAGCAGCGCATCCTCCTCCGCCAGATCCTCGAGGTCGCGCGGCAGGTGGGGCAGCAGCACCACCGCCTCCGGTTCATGGCCGGACGCCGTGGTCACCGGCTGCAGTCCCGGGAGCAGCACCGCATGCAGCACCACGCCCCCGAACCGGACGTCCTTCTGGTGGCCATGCGCCTCCCAATCCCGGCAACGCAGGTGGATCTCCACGTCGCCCCGCACGCGGCGGCCCGCCACCAGCAACTCCGCCCCCAGGAAATCGGGCCCCGCGCCCCGGTTCCAATCGCCCGGGCTCACCACTTCGATCGTCGCGCCCGACGCCGCCGGCATCGGCCCGCGCACCTCGCCGGTCGCCCATAGCCGTTGGATCGCCCGTTCGCCGATCGCGAACGGACCATACGGACCCTCGATCTCCTCCACGCGTTCGCAGGTGCTCATGCGCGGAGCCAAGCCGAACCCGCGGGGCAGGGGAAAACAGGAGAAAGACCAAGGGTAATCCTCCGAATGCGCTTGAGAGGAAACCCGCTCCCCCGTTGACTCCAACGCACGGAGAGGTGGCAGAGTGGTCGATTGCACCTGACTTGAAATCAGGCGAGCCGCAAGGCTCCGAGGGTTCGAATCCCCCCCTCTCCGCGCGTCAGCGCGAGAGGAGGGATTCGAACTTGTTTACAGGGCCAGGGGTAGGAAAGGCCTTGGGTAGGGCTGACCGTCCCGGTCGGCCGTGTGTCCGTCGGGTCTACGGCGGACGAGCAGGGACGCTCGTCCCTACCTGCGCGCGGAGCGCGCGATGTCGGAGGCATCCGGTGCGCTCGACTCAGCACTCGATTCAGCACTCCGTACTCTGTCCTCCATCTTCTGTCCCTAGCCCTCTCTCATTCCCCTCCCTCATTTGACAACGCTCCGGCGCGGGGCAGACCGCCGGGCCTTCACGTATGCCCCGAAAAAAATCCTATCCCCCGACCGTGCCGGCCGCGGTCGAATTCTGCCTCAAGCGACTGCCGGTGCGGACGCTCGAGGCCTTGCTGCACCCGGAGGCCGACGTCTGCGATCATCACTTCGGCCTGGGGATGTGGGTCCGCAATAACCTCGGTTTGTGGCGGGGCAACGAACCCTTGATGGAGGCCCTCGGCGCGTGGCACCCCGACGATGCGTCCGCCCCGATCCTCAAGGCCTTGGTGGCCTACCTGCGCAAGCACAAGGACTGGAAGCTCCGTCGCCGGTTGCTCCGCGCCCCGAAGTCCGGGCCGTCGGACGGTTGAACGGGCGGCCCGCGACGTCGCCGCTTGCGGCCCGCGCGCCTTTGCCTATCTCGGGACGGATGCGTCCCTGGTCCCTCGTCTGCCTGCCCCTCGCCCTCGTCGCGGCCGATCCGGTCTGCCCGCTGCCCGGTTATCGTTTCGTCTGGGGCGACGAGTTCGAGGGCGCGAAACTCGACACCGACAAGTGGGGCTACCGCACCGGCCCGCGGCTGTGGAGCGAGCAGCGCGCCGCCAACGTCAGCCTGGTCGACGGCCGCCTCCGTCTGACGGGCCTGAAGGAGGACGCGGGCGACCTCAAGTACACCGCCGGCGGCATCATCAGCAAGCGGCTCTTCCGGTACGCCTATTATGAGGCGAGCTTCAAGGTGCCGCCCGGCGCCGGCTGGCACACGTCGTTCTGGGTCCTGCGCAACGGGGGCCAGAGCGACCAGCCGCGCGTCGAGATCGACATCTGCGAGAACGACTCCGTCAAACTCACCGACTACGGCATCAACCACCATCAGTGGGCACCGGGGAAGCATGTGGCGCTCGGCGGGAAGCACATCAAGACCCCCGACCTCTCCGCCGGCTTCCACGTCTGGGGCTGCGAGTTCACCCCGACCACCCTGCGGCATTATTTCGACGGCAAGCTCGTGCACAGCCTCGACGCGACCAAGCTCCAGCACGGCGACGGGAACGTCTGGCTGACGACCATCGCCGCGGGCCTCGGCGGCGCCAAGGCCGTCGACGACCAGCGCCTGCCCGCCTACGCCGAGTTCGAATACGTCCGCGTCTTCACCCCGGTCGTCGCGGCCCCGGCTCCGGAGACCAAGCCGGCCGCCCCCGCGGCGGCCAAGTGACCGCCGGCCGGTCGCGCCCCCGCATGGGGGTTGCCAGGCGGGCCGGAGCGGCCATGTTCCTTGCATGCCCGTCGGCGAGCCTTGGCGCACCACCCCTCAGCCGGCCCGCGGCCTGATCCGCCTGCTCATCGGCGAGGTCAAGGTCGTCGGCTCCGTCCCGCCCGGCGGCGTCCTCCTCTGCTC
>JBEGOO010000069.1:0-3028 GCA_041182045.1 Verrucomicrobiota bacterium | reverse complement strand
GGTGTGACTTGGGGTGAAGGTAGAAGAATAGGCGAAGGCGGGGTCAGTCGAGAATGTTTCCCAAGATCGGACCGAGGTTTTATTGGGCAAAACCGGGATTGAGGGTGTCGGGTTTGTCGTTTAAATACAATAAAACGGGCCTCATGGGTTAAGGCTGGAATCGCTCTTAATAGGTGTAACACCCTAGGATTTATGCGTTGATTGAGCCCATTAAGGCCCCATTTTCGTTTCTACAACCTCCGATGGCGCTCGTCTGTCGGACGCGGGGCGGTCTGCGAACCAGGCCGCCCCTGCATTTTTACGACATGCGTACCTGGCTCTATATCGATGGCGGCAATCTCCACGCGGCGGTCAAGGGGACTCCCCTGGCCGAGCTCGACCCGGTCGCCCTGGTGGCCCAAGCCTTCCCGGACAACGCCATCCACTGCGTGAAGTATTTCGCCTCGCCCTTGCCGGGCGGGGTCCGGCCGGACCCGGAGGTCGTCGCCCAGCGCCGTTACTGGCGTCGGCTCCGCGAGCTCCCGAACTTCTACCTGATCGAGGGCCGCCCTCGCCGGCGCGCCTTGCCCGCGGGGGCGGGTGAGCGCCTCGAGGAGCGGGGCAACAACATCAACCTCGCGAGCCATCTGCTGTCCGACGCCATGCTGGGCAATTTTGACGCGGCGATCGTCGTGACGCCGAACCCGGACTTCGCCTTGCCGATCCGGTTGGCCCGGCGCAACGCGGGCCTGCCGATCGGCGTGCTCAACCCGCAGCGGCTCTCGGGCCCGGCCCGGCCGCGACCCCGCCCGTGCGCCGAGCTGCGCGCCGCCGCGGCCTTCTATCAGAATGGCGTCACCTGGAGCCAGTTGCGCCGCGCGCAATTCGCGCCCGACGGACCGGCCGAGGAACCGCGCGCGGCCTGAGGGGCCCGGCGTTTATTTAAGGGTGCGGAAATACTCGCGGACCGCGTCGAACTGCTCCGCGCCTTTGCCGTCGAGGATGTCGGTGAGCTGGGTCATCCCTTCCGCGTCCGCGTACTTCGGCATCTTGGTCTCGGGGTCGAGGCGGGTGGGGGCGAGCGCCCAGCGCAGGAAGTAGCCGCGACGGAGGCGTTCGGCCGTCTGCTTGAAGTTGATCGCCGGGGCCTCGAAGACCGCGGTGGCCGCGGTGTCGCCGACGGCGTGGCAGGTGATGCAGTTGAAGCCGCCGTCCGCGCCGATGAGCTTCTCGCCGAGCGCGGCGCGTTCGGCCTTGGGTTCGGCTTCGGTCGGGTCGGCCGCGGGCAGGCCATGCTGGTGCGCGAGGCCGAGGGCGAGCCCGTCGCTCAGGTGCGGGGCGAAGCCGGGCATGCGGCCGATCAGCCAGGGGCGCGGCTTGTACTCCACCTGTCCGGCGATGAACTTCGCCATCCAGGCCGTCTGGAGCTTCTCGCCGAACCAGGTCATCGCCGGCACCGGCGCGTCGGGCACGGGTTCGCCTTCGACGTGTTCCTTGGCGGGTAGGGCGTCGCGCAGTTTCTTGCACTCGCCGTCGACCTTCGACCAGGCGCTGCCCTGGCCGTCGCGGGCGTGGCAGGCGACGCAGTTCAGGTCGCGGACCTGGCGGGCGGCGAACTCGGCCGGGGTGTCCTGCTTGAGCGAGGCGAGGTCGGTGGCGAGGAAGGCGAGGAGCGCGGCGCGCTGCGTGGGCGCGAGCCCGAAGTCCGGCGCGGTGGCGCGGGCGGCGCCGTCGGGCGCGAGGCAACCTTTCGCGCCGGCGGCGATGACCTTGGTCAGCGGCGGCTGCGTGGTGGCGGGCATGCCGGCGTGGCAGTTGAGGCAACCGGCGGACACGATCAGCGCGGCGCCGCGGGTCGGGTCGCCCCGGAGGGACTGGCGCTTGATCATCCGGCCGTTGGCCAGCAGGTAGGTCGCGAGCGGGCGCGCCTCGTCATCGGCCAGGCGGAAGTTCGGCATCCGCGTCGCCGGATGGTTCTTCGCCGGGTCCTTCAGGTAGGCGACCAGCGCGTCCACGCGGAGCTGGTACTTGTCCGTCAGGTGCGCGAGCGGGATGCGCCCCAGCGTCTCGGGCTGGCCGTCCGCCTCGGCGTCCGGGCGCTGGTGGCAACCGATGCAGCCGAGGTTCGCGAAGAGCGCCCCACCGGGGGCGACGAGCGCGGGGTCGAGCTTGCCGAACTCCCGCGTCGCGCCCTGCGTCAGCATCGCCGCGATGTCTGCGGCCTGTTGGGCGGCGTCGGGTCCGGTGAGGACCTTGGGCATCCAGGTGCGCGGGCGCACGGAGCGCGGGTCGTGGATCCACTCCGTCAGGAAGTCCGGGTTGTAGCGGCTACCGAGGTCGGCGAGCAGCGGGGCGTTGTGCCCGAACTCCGGCAGCCCGGTGCCCTTGGCCGGGAGCCGCGCGTCGGCGTGGCAGGTGGCGCAGTTCAGCTGGGCGAAAAGCAGGCGACCCTCGCGGAGACGGGCCGCGGCGAGCTCGGCCTCCGCGGGGACGTGCGACAGGATCGTCGGCGGCACGGGCTCGGGCAGGAAGTCCTTCGACGACCAGGTCAGGCGCACGAAGGTGTCGCCCTGGGCGGCGCTGGGCAGTTCGGCGACGAGCGTGTTCTCGCCCTGGTTGAGGGTGACGGTCCGGGGGGCGGCGCCATCGAGCAGGGGCTGGCCGTTGAGGCTGAGTTTGAAGCCGCCGGAATTCTCGGCCGCGAAGGTGAAGGTGCCGCGCACGGGGGAGAGGATGCGGCCTTCCCACTTCGCGACGAACGGGCCGGCCGGGAGGAACGGGGTCGGGGCCTGGCCGGCGGGCACATGGAGCGCGAGCAGGCGGTCGGCGCGGACGTCGGACTTGCCCGCGGCGGTGAAGGTCACGGCGAGGCCGGCCTGCGGCTCGGCGGCGCGGAGGCCGGTGACGACGAGCAGGAAGAGGAACAGGGGGCGGAGCAGGGACATGACGCGGGCTTCTCGGTCCATTGCGACAGTTCTCTCGTCCATGGCAAGCATGGCGAGATAAGGGGATAGCGGTTAGCGGTTAGGGGGTGGGGGATGGTGGGCGG
>JBEGOO010000068.1:0-3864 GCA_041182045.1 Verrucomicrobiota bacterium | reverse complement strand
CCACCCTTGGTCAGCTTCGGTCGAGCGAGGGCGTCCGACCCTCCCTTTGCTTGCCCTCCCGCCAAAACCCTCCTTCCTTTCCTCCGTGAAAGCCCTGCTCCTCACCGAATACAAGAAGATGTCCTACGTGGACGTGGCCGACCCGGTCTGCGGTCCCGATGACGTCCTCATCCAGGTCCGCGCCTGCGGGAGCTGCGGCTCCGACATCCATGGCTACGACGGCTCCACGGGCCGCCGCATCCCCCCGCTCGTCATGGGCCACGAGGCCGCGGGCGTGATCACCGGCGTCGGCGCCAAGGTCAAGGGCTTCGCCCCCGGCGACCGCGTGACCTTCGATTCCACGGTGTTCTGCGGCGAATGCGTCCATTGCAAGCGCGGTGACGTGAATCTCTGCGACAACCGCCAGGTGCTCGGCGTCTCCTGCGGCGACTACCGCCGCCACGGCGCCTTCGCCGAGTTCGTCACCGTCCCCGCCCGCATCCTGCACAAGCTGCCCGCCGAACTCGGCTTCGCCGAAGCCGCGATGATCGAGGCCGTCTCCGTCGGCGTGCACGCCGTCCGCCTCACCCCCGTAGCCCCCGGCGACACCGCCATCGTCGTCGGTACCGGCATGATCGGACTCCTCACGCTCCAGGCCGCCAAGATCGCAGGTTTCGCGCAGGTCATCGCCGTCGATACCGAGGACTCGCGCCTCGCCGTCGCCAAGGAACTCGGCGCCACGCATAGCTTCAATCCCAAGACCGGCGGCGACCTCACCGAATACGTGAAGTCGCTCACCAAGGGGCAGGGCGCCGACGCCGCCTTCGAGTGCGTCGGCCTCAATGCCACCGTGCTCTCCGCGATCCACGCCGTGCGCAAGGGCGGCACGGTGACGCTGGTCGGCAACCTTTCCCCGAAGACCGAGCTCCCACTCCAGGTCGTCGTCACCCGCCAGCTGCGCCTCCAGGGCTCCTGCGCCTCGGCCGGTGAGATCCCCCGTTGCATCGAGCTCCTCGCGAGCAAGCAGATCAAGGTGGATAAGATCATCTCCGCCGTCGCCCCGCTCGAGCAGGGCGCCGATTGGTTCGCCAAGCTGTACGCCGGCGCGCCCGGCGTCATGAAAGTCATCCTCGCCCCTCATTCCTGATGTCCGTTCCCTTCTTCAGCCTCGCCGGAAAAGTCGCCTTCGTCACCGGCACCAGCCGTGGCCTCGGCCAGCATTTCGCCCGCGCCCTCGCGCAGGCCGGCGCCGACATCGCCATGTCGAGCCGCGACGTGACCAAGCTCGACGCTTTCCGGAAGGAGATCGAGGCGCTCGGTCGCCGCACTTGCGCCGTCGCCCTCGACGTCCGCGATGGCGCCAGCATCAAGGCCGGCGTGGCCGAGGTGGAGCGCCAGATGGGGCGCATCGACATCCTGGTCAACAACGCCGGCTGCAACATCCGCAAGCCCGCCCTGGAGGTCAGCTGGGAGGATTGGAACACCATCCTCGACACCAACCTGCGCGGGACGTTCTTCACGTCGCAGGCCGTGGCCCCGGGGATGATCGCGCGCGGTTACGGGCGCATCATCAACATCGGCTCGGTGACCTGCGTCGCCGGTTACGCGGGCCTCGCTCCCTACGGCGCCAGCCGCGGCGGCGTGAAGCAGCTCACGATGAGCCTAGCCGACGACTGGGGGCGCCACGGTGTCACCGTCAACTGCCTCGCCCCGGGTTGGTTCAAGACCGCCCAGAACGCGGTGCTCTACGAGCAGAAGGAGTGGGTCGAGTACCTGTGCGACCGCATCCCCCTCAAGCGTCCCGGCGCCGCCGGCGACCTCGCCGGCCCGGTCGTCTTCCTCGCCTCGGAGGAGAGCCGCTACGTGACCGGGCAGACGTTGCTCGTCGACGGCGGCATCAGCACCGGGGCCACCCGCGCCACGGTCGCCCCGCCCAAGGCCTGATTTCCCAGCCATGCTCTACGCCCTCGTCGCCATCGCCGTGCTCGTCGGGCTCGTCACCTGGCTGAAGCTCAACCCGTTCATCGCGCTGCTGCTGAGCTCGCTCGCGCTCGGCGCCATGGTCGTGGCGACCCAGGTGGTGGCGCCGGGCACGACGCCGCTCACGCTGGCCGGGGTCCTGGATTCCTTCCAGACCGGGTTTGGTCGGACCTTGGCGAGCACGGGCTCGATCATCGTCCTCGGCGTCGTGTTCGGCAAGCTGCTCGCCGAGTCGGGTGGGGCCGGCGTCCTCGCCAAGCGTTTCATCCAGGTGCTGGGTCCCGAACGCATCGGCCTTTGCATCATCCTCCTGGCCTTGTGCATCGGCATGACCACTTGGTTTGCGGTCGGTCTCTTGCTCATCCTGCCAATCGTCATCACCCTCGCGAAGGAGACGGGGAAGCCCTTCCTGCTGCTGGTGCTGCCGATGCTCTCGTTCCTGTCGGTCATGCACGGCCTCATGCCGCCGCACCCCGGCCCGGTCATCGCGATCAAGGAACTTCACGCCGACATGGGGAAGGTCATCCTCTGGGCCCTCGTCCTCGGCATCCCGGTCGCCGCCATCGCCGGTCCGTTCTTCGCCCGCCTCGCGGTCAAGCGGGTCGACGTCGCCACGCCGGATTTCGTCCCGTCGGTCTCGGCCGGCCAGGTCCTGCCGTCCTTCGGGCTGACGCTGTTCACCGTGCTCCTGCCGGTCCTGCTGCTGCTCGGCGGCACCGCGACCGAGCTGCTGCATGCGGCGGAGACCCCGTGGGGCCGCGCGGCGCTGCTGATCGGGCACCCGGTGATGGCGCTGCTCGTCTCGGTGCTCTTCGCGATGTGGGCCTTCGGTCGCCGCTGCGGTCGCGCCAACGCCGAGCTCCTGAAGTTCTCCGAGCAAAGCGTCGCCGGCATCGGGATGACGCTCATCCTCGTCGGCGCCGGCGGGGGCTTCGCCCTCGTCATGCGCGAGGCGGGCGTCGCCCGGCAGCTGGCCGAGCTCGCCGCCCGCGCCGGCCTGCCGCTGCTGGTGTACGGCTGGCTCGTCTCCGCCTTCATCCGCGTCGCGACCGGTTCCGCCACCGTCGCCATCACCGTCGCCTCGGGGTTCATCGCCCCGGTGCTCGCCGCCCATCCCGGCACCAGCCCCGAGCTCATGGTCATCTCCATCGGCTGCGGCTCGCTGTTCCTCTCGCACCTCAACGACAGCGGTTTCTGGATGGTCAAGGAATGCCTCGGTCTGTCCGTCGGCCAGACGCTCCGCACCTGGACGATCACGGAGACGCTCATCGGTTTCTCCGGACTCGGCATGGCCCTGCTCGCCGAGCAGGTCTTGAAGTTCCTCGCCTGATCCGATGGTCCTGCGTCTGCTGCTTCATTGTCTCTTCGCCTCGGCGGTTGCCGCGGCCGAGCCCGCGCCCGTGAGCATCATGGCGGTGGGCGATTCGATCACGCAGGGCGGCGGGAAGACCTTCGCGACCTATCGGATCCTCCTGGCGGAGAAACTGAAGGTCGCCGGTCTCCGTTGCGAGTTCGTGGGGTCGCGAGCGACCGAAGGCTCCCCGACTCCCCTGTGGCATGAAGGCTACGGTGGCAAGAACGCCGAATACCTCGCGTCGATCCTCGAGTCCCGGCTCAAGGCTCACCCGGCCGACATCGTGATGCTGCAGGCCGGCCACAACCACTTCGTCGAGGAAAAGCCCGTAGCCGGCATCGTCGCGGCGCACCGCGAGATGGTGGCGACGGCGCGGCGCCTCAACCCCAAGGCCATCGTGTTCATCGCCCAGGTCATCCCCGGCGGCAAGTTGCCCAAGTATGCTTATATCCCCGAGCTGAACCTCGCCCTGGCCGCCTTGGCGAAGGAGTTGCACCGCGCGGATCAGCCGGTGTACCTCGTCGATCTCGCCACCGGCTTCGACGTCGCCA
>JBEGOO010000067.1:0-10008 GCA_041182045.1 Verrucomicrobiota bacterium | reverse complement strand
TGGGCTTCCACCTGCGGGCCCGTTTGTTCAAGTTCTGACCGTGCAGGACGACACCTCCGCCCCCCCCGCCATCCCGGCCGACGGCATCCTGCCGCCGGCCGACCTGCCGATCCGCCTCGACGTGTTCGAGGGGCCGCTCGACCTGCTCCTGTTCCTGATCCGCAAGAACGAGATCGATATCTATGATATCCCGATCGAGAAGGTGACGCAGCAGTATCTCGAGATCCTGCGCACCCAGGAGAAGGACAACCTCGAGCTCGCCGGCGACTTCTTCGTGATGGCCGCGACCTTGATGTACATCAAGAGCCGCATGCTGCTCCCGGTCGAGAGCCGCCCGGAGGAGGAGCTCCCCGCCGCGGAGGAAGGCCATGACCCGCGCTGGGCCCTGGTCCAGCAGCTGATCCAGTACAAGCGCGTCAAGGAGACCGCCGCGATCATCCGCGGCCTGATGGACGACCGCCAAGGCCTGCTCGCCCGCTACGTGCTGCAGCCGCAGGGCGAGGACGCCGTGGCGCGACCGGTCGCCCCGGCCGACCGCATCGAACTCTGGAACACCTTCAACCTGGTCCTCCGCCGGCTCGCCGAGCGCATCCAGCCCGGCTCGATCTCGACGGAGAACACCACGGTCTCCGACCGCATGGAGATGATCCTGAAGCGCCTCGAGACGGAGCCCGCCTTCGTGTTCACGAGCCTGTTGCCGGAACGCCCGACGGTCGGACTCCTGGTCGCCACGTTCCTCGCGTGCCTCGAGCTCGCCCGCCTGGGCAAGCTCAAGCTCGCCCAGGACGCCGCCTTCGCCGACATCAACTGCGCGAAGGCCGAGCCGGGCGCCGGTCCCAACGCCGGCGACGCCGCCGACGGCACCTCGGAGTTCGACGCGCCCGCGGGCCCGGCCGAATAAGGCGCAGGCTTGAAAGCCGGCGGGATTCGGCCACCTTGGGCGACATGGCACGCTCGAAGGGCGCGAAGAACCACCTGCTCGGCCTGGGCTTGGACAACCAGGACCAGCACAAGCGGATCACCCAAGGCGAAGGCTTCTCGCTCGTGGGCGGCTCGGAGGAGACGCACGAACGGATGACCGAGACGGTGATCAAGACCGTCGAGGACCTGCGACGCCAGGGCCGCGATCTGCAGGACGCGCCGGCGGAGCAAGTCCGCGACCTTCTCCGGAAGCACGACCGCTCGCGCTGAGGCGGAAAAAACCGCCACTGGCTTGTTGACTCACCTACCCCCGCGGATTTGATTGTCGTTCCGATGAGCACCGAGTCCACCCCGCCTCCCCCTCCTCCCCCCGAAGGTGAAAACGCCGCCGCGCAGCCCCCGAAGCTGAAGCTCGCCAAGCCGGTCGCCGCCACGCCCATCGTCCCCCCGCCGCCCCCTGCTCCGGGTGCGATCCCTCCGCCCCCCGCCGTCGGCGCCGCCGCGTCCGCCGCCCCGCGCGCCCCGATCGCCCCGCCGCCCGCCGCCCCGCGCCCGGCCCCGGTCGCCAACCGCAACGTCGGCGCCCTCGCCGCGTCCCTCGATGTGCTCGCGATGGCCGTCTCGATCGCCGGCGCGGTGATCCTTTACCTCGAGCTCTTCGTCAAGACGAAGGGTTGAGCGACTCTCCCATGGCATCCGATCTGATCTCCAACCTCGACACGACGAACTTCGACTCGTCGATCAAGTCCTCCAGCGTGCCGGTGCTGGTGGATTTCTGGGCCACCTGGTGCGGCCCCTGCAAGCAGCTGGGCCCGGTCCTCGACCAGCTCGCCACCGAGATGGCCGGCTCCGTGAAGATCGCCAAGGTCGACGTGGACAGCAACCCCGCCCTCGCCCAGCAGCTCGGGGTGACCTCGATCCCCGCCCTGTTCCTCTTCAAGAACGGCGTCGTCGTGGACAAGATGGTCGGCGCCCGCCCTAAGTCGGACATCGCCGCCTTCATCCGCAAGCACGCCTAAGCGACCCGACGGTCAACGAGAAGGCCCGGCAGCGCGAGCTGCCGGGCCTTCTGCTTGGTCGGTAAGCCGGGAGGCTTACTTGGACTCGAGCGGGTGCTCCTTCAGCAGGTCGGCCGGGGCGTACTGGCCACGGGCCCCGATGGCCTTGCGGACCTCGGCGACCTTGGTGTCCATGACGGGACCGGCGGTGTTGCCCCAGGCCTGGCGGACGTAGGTGGCGATATGGGCGATCTGCGCGTCCTTGAGGCCGGCGCCGATGTTGGGCATGTTCGCGTTGTACTTCACGCCCTTGACCTCGATTTCGCCGGCGAGACCGGCGAGGACGGCCTTGATGAGACGCTCCTCGTTACCCGCGACCCAAGGGGACCCGGCGAGCGGAGGGAAGGCTCCCGGCACGCCCAGACCGTTGGCCTGGTGGCAGGCGGCGCAGTTGGCGACGAACAACTTCTCGCCCTTGGCGGCATCGGGCTCGAACTCGACCGGACCGTTCGAGACCGCGGCCTTGGGGGCGTTGACGTCGAAGGCGGTGGACTCGAAGTTGCCGCTGTTGCGGGTGAGGTAGAGACCACCCCAGAAGCCGAAACCACAGAACAGGAAGACGATGAAGATGGGGGTCAGGGAGAAGCCTTCGCGCGGCTCCTCCTTGTCGCGGGCGAGCTGCGAGTGGACCTCCACGAGGCGGCCGTCGGAGAAGCCGTCGGCGCCGGGACCAGGGTTGCCCTGGGGCGGACGGTTGCGGTCGGGATGACGATTACGGTCGTTCATGGGATCACTGCTTCAGTTTGGCTTCGGGCGAGGAGTAGTCCTGGCGAAGGGATTTGAGGTAGGCCACCAAGGCGGTCGAGCGCTCGGCGGTGAGGAAGGCGTAGGGCGGGTGGTTCACGCCGGTCGCCGGGGCGGCGAGGAACGCGGCCAGCTCGGCGTCGGACTTGGCGCGCGCGCCGTAGTTGGCGAGGTCGGGACCGACACGGTGCTGACCGAGCAAGACCTGCGGCTGGAGCACGTAGTCGCGGGCGACGCTGGGGCGCACGCCATAACCGCGGGCGATGTCGCTGCCCTGCCCCGCCGGACGGACCTGCTGGGTGTGGCAAGCGACGCAGCCGAGATCCTGGTAGACCAGGCGGCCTTGGATCGCGAGACCAGGCTCGCGCGCAGGGAAGAGCGGACCGCCTTCCTCGGCGGGAGCGCGACCAAGGGCGCCCAACTGGACCTGGGAGGTGATCAGCAGACCGGACCAGGCCGCGGCGACGGTGAAGAAGACGCCGGCGAGGAGGAGATTGAGGTTCTTCATGGCGACCGGATTAGTCTTGGCGACCTTCGGAGGTCGGGGTGGTGGAGGAGAGGATCATGCCAAAGGCGTTGAGCGCGAAGGCCACGTGGCCCACGAGGAAGAGGATCGCGGCGAGGCTGCCGGCGGCGGCGGCCCAGCCCAGCGAGATCGCGGAGGCCTGGGCGGCCGGGACGGCTGCGTCGGCCAGGAGGTGCCCCGCCTGCCAGCCGCCGACGAGCGCGGCGCCGACGGCGATCAGGAGGCCGAGGAAGGAGGCCCAGAAGTGCAGGTGCACGAGCTTGGCGGAGGGCCAGAGGGAGCCCGTGAGACGCGGCAGGATGAAGTAGCTCGCGCCGAAGACCGTCATGGTCAGGGCGCCGTAGGTGAGCAGCTGCTGCTGGCCTTGGTCGAACGAGGTGAAGCGCAGGACGGCGCTGAAGTCGCGGGTCGAGAAGACCGCGGCCAGGACGCCGAAGAGCGTGAAGCTGACGACGCCGACCACGACGAAGCGGAGGGTCGTGCTGTTCCAGGCGCGGGACCAGCCGCCGTCCACGGCGAGGGTGGCGTAGAAGTTGATGCCGGTGATCACGACCGGGATGATGCTCATGACCGAGGCGACGACGCCTACGGACTGGAGCCAGATCGGCAGGGGACCGCCGAGCAGGCCGGCGGGGGAACTCCAGCCCGCGAACAGGAAGAGCGTCCAGAAACCGATCGGGGCCAGGTAGTAATGGCTGAGCGGACGGCCGAGGACCTTCGGGAGGAAGTAGTAGGTGGCGGCGAGCGTGGAGGCGCCGAACCAGAGCACCATCAGGTTCTGGACGAACCAGGTATGGGCCAGGGCCTGCACGGTGCCGACGGTCGGGAACCAGAGGACCATCAGCTGGGCGAGCAGGAAGACGATCGGCAGCGCGAAGGTCGCCCCGATGACGTACCACTGCGACGCGAAGTGATGACCGCTCGGGCGGCGGGCGTAGGTCACGACGGACCAGAGGGCCGAGAGGAGGAAGGCCAGCAGAAGCACCGGACCGACCTCACGCGGCAGGTCGAGCAGCGCGAAACCGCCGAGCTGGCCGCGCAGGATCTGGACGACGCCGTAGGTGAGCGCGAGGTTCCAGGTGGCGCCGCCGAGGGTGGCGAGCCAGCCGTTGCGGAACTCGAAGCGCCCCAGCTGGGCCATCAGCCAGAAGTTGACCGCGAACAGGGCGTTGAAACCCCAGCCGTAGACGAAGACATCCTGGGCGGCGGCGGCGACGCGACCGTAGGTCGTCAGCTCGCAGGAGCCGAGGAAGCCGGGGCGGTGCAGCTTGACGGCCGCGACGAGCGCGAGCACGGAGGCGACGACCAACCAGAGGACGGCCGAGGTGAAGAACCCGAGGAAGGGCGTGCGCAGGCCGGCCTCGGTGCGCGAGAGGCGCGGCGCGCCACCCTGGGGGGGACGACCCTGGGGGCGTCCGTTGCGGTTATCCTGACTCATCGTGGGCGAAGGTGTGGGGGATTATTTGAGGCCGAGCTCGGCGGTGTTCCAAGGCGCGGTGCGACCGGCGGTGGCATCGCGGACCGCCTTGACCTGGGCGGGGGTCACGATCGCGCCCTTGTTGCCGAAGCTTTGACGGACATAGGTGAGGACGTCGGCGATGTCCTGATCGTTCACGCCGGCGACCGGCGGCATCATGCTGTTGAAGGTGACGCCATCCACGGTGATCGGCCCCATGAGGCCCTGCAGGATGAACTTGATCGGAAGCTCCGGATTACCGACCACGATCGGCGTGCCGGCGATCGACGGGAAGACGGGCGGGAGGCCCTTGCCCGTCGGCTGGTGGCAGGCGATGCAGGTGCGGGCATAGACCGCGGCGCCGCGCTTGAGCGTGGCCTCGTCGGCCGCGACGAAGGCGGTGGTCGCGGCCGGCGCGGCGGCGGGGGCCGGGGCGGGCTTGAAACTGGCGAGCGCCTTCGGGTCGGCGGCGATGACCGACATCGCGGTCTCCACCGGGACGCGGTAGGTGCCGTCGGCGTTGCGGGCGGCGCCGGTCAGGAGGGCCTGCCCTTCCGACTCGGTCTTGGCGCGCAGGGCCTTCTGGGCGGCGCGACGATCGGCGTCGGCGTTGGTCTGAGGGCGGGTGGCGAAGTAGGCGTAACCCACGACGACGGCGGCGGCGGCGAGGAAGGCCACGACGCCGATCCACGAGGCGACCTGGCCGGGGATCAGGGGGCGGGGTTCCCGCGGGGAAGATTGCTCACTCATGGTAGTTGATGGACTCGAGGATACGGGGGTCGTGGACGGGGATGGTCTCGTGGCGACCGGCGGCGCGGAGCAGGACGGCGACGACGATGGCGCCGAAGCCGAGGACCGCGAGGACGTCGACCGCGAGGTAGGAGGTCAGGAAAGGCGAGACGACGAAACCCTCGGGAGCGGCGGCCGCGTTGATCTGGCGGGGGACCGCGTTGAACCAGAGGTCGACCAGTCCGCCCACGAAGATCAGCGAGGCGACGGCCAGGAGACGGCCGGCGACGATCTTGGTGCGGTAGAACAGGAGGGTCAGGAACGGCAGCAGGAAGAAGCCGAAGATCAGGTACATCGAGACGCCCCACCACTGGTTCTTGGCGCCGGTGACCGGGTCGAACTCGCGGATGTTGTACCAGAAGGTCTCCTCGGGGATGTTGGCCGTGTAGATGAGGAAGTACTGGGAGAAGCTGATGTAGGCCCAGAAGACGGTGAAGGCCAGCATCAGGCAACCGAGCACGTGGCGGTGGGCCTGGTTGAGGATGCCGTCGAGCCAGCCGCCGTGGGACAGGCGGTAGGTCGCGATGACGGTGAAGGCCAGCGCGAGGCGGATCGAGAGGGCGAAGAACCACACGCCGTACATGGTGGAGAACCAGTGGTACGAGAGGGCCATGAGGCAGTCGAAGGCCAGCATGGTGAGCGTCACGGCGGTCAGCGGGATGCCGGCGGCCGAGATGGCGTGGAGACGATGGGTGTGGCCGGCGGTGCGGTCGGTGTCCTGGGCGAAGGACCACTTGCGGAGGGCCCAGGCCAGGACGGCGAAGAACACCACGTAGAAACCGATGCGGAGGAGGAAGAACTTCTCGTTCAGGAACCAGCTCTTGGCCTGCAGGATCGGGTCATGGCCGACGGCGTGGCCGCTCGGGAGCAGGTGCTCGGCGTTGGTCCACTCCCACAGCAGGTGGCGGTACTGCGGCACGAAGGCCATCGGGACGACGCTGAGGAGGAGCACGATCGGCAGCGCGGGGAGGACCAGCTCCCAGGTGCGGCGGATGACGGGGGCCCAACCGGCGTCGAAGACGCGGGTGATCATGGTCAGCATCAGCATGCCGATGAGGGCCGAGACCCAGAACAGCGCGCCGACGACGACGGAGAGGGGGCCGCGGTGGTCGCCGTGGGCGGCGCCTTGGCAGGCGAAGTACCAGACGACCGCGAGGATCGCGAGGCCGGCGACGAGGAATTTCTTCCAGTGGGCCGAAAGGGAGGCGGGAGTGGCGCTCATGTGCGAATTACTTGACGGTGGCCTTCACGGCGGCGGGAACGAGCTCGGCCGGCATGGCCTGGGAGAGCTGCAGGGCGCGGACGTACGCGACGACGGCCCAGCGCTCCTCGGGGGAGAGCTTGTCGCCGTAGGGCTGCATGGTGTTCTTGCCGTTCGTGATGACGTCGAAGATCTGGCCGTGCGCGTAGGCGCGGAAGAGGGGCGCCTGGAGGTTGGCGATGGTCGCGATGGCCGCGTCGCCCTCGACGGCGGAACGCACCTTCATGATGCCGTTGCCGTCGGCGGCGGCGCCGTGGCAGACCGCGCAGTACACCTGGTACTTGGCGCGACCGAGCTCGAGGAGGCGCGCGTCGACCTTGAACGGGGCGAGCTCGCCGCCCGGGAGGACGACGAGGGACTTGGCGGGGAACGCCGGCAGGAAGGCGCCGGCGGCGTCCTTGCCGGTGACGAAGGCGGGGTTGAGGGACTCGGCGCGACGGTAGTCGGCGGCGAAGACGGTCAGCGGCGCGAGGCCGTTGCCGCGGGCGACGGTGCCGGCGACCGGCGGACGGGCGTCGCGGCCGTCGGCGAAGAACGTGTTCTCCCCCTGCGGCTTGTACTTGGCCTGGTAGTCCATGTCATCGAACACCATGACCGGGGTGTCCTTGGAGGTCTTGCCCTGGAAGCCGAGGAAGCTGACGAGGGCCAGCGTGGCGACGGCGAGGAAAGCGAGGTAACGGCTCATGGGTGGGTTCAGTCGCGGACGATGGTGATCTCCTGGCCGCCGAGCGACTGGAGGAAGTTGCGGGACTCATCGACGTGGAAGTTCGGGTCGGTGGCCTCGAGGACGATCATGAAGGTGTCGTCGGAGACGCGCGCGAACTGCGGGTGGTCGAAGAGCGGGTGATGGTGGCGCGGCAGGCGGTTGAAGATGAACTGCCCGAAGAAGGTGCCGAACGCCGCGAAGAGGATGGTGCACTCGTAGAGCACGGGGAACGGGAAGATCACGCTCCAGAAGGGCTTGCCGCCGACGACGATCGGGTAGTCGGCGGAGTTGGTGTACCAGGTGAGCAGGCAACCGGTGAGGAAGCCGGTGACGCCGCCGAGCAGCGTCAGGCGCGGGACCGGGGAGCGGGGCAGGCCCATGGCCTGGTCCATGCCGTGGATCGGGAAAGGGGTGTGGACATCCCACTTCTTCCAGCCGGCGTCGCGGACCTTCTCGGCCGCGTGGTACACGTCGGCGGCCTTGCGGAAGGTGCAGGCCACGCCGTGGATGCGTTCGTTGCGTTCGTTCATGGGGGTGCGGACGGCGGGATCAGTGGGCGTGGGGGTCGGCCTGCGGCGTGACCATCTTCACCTCGGCCATCGGGAGCAGAGGCAGGAAGCGGACGAACAGGAGGAAGAGGACGGAGAAGAAGCCGAAGGTGCCGAAGAACGTGAAGATATCCACGATGGTCGGGCTGTAGTAACCCCAGCTGGACGGCAGGTAGTCGTTGGCGAGGGAGGTGACGGTGATGACGAAGCGCTCGAACCACATGCCCACGTTGACGAAGAGGCAGATGATCCAGACCAGCGCGTGGTTCTCGCGGACCTTCTTGAACCAGAAGAGCTGCGGGGTGATCACGTTGCAGGAGACCATGATCCAGTAGGCCCAGGCGTACTGGCCGAAGGCGCGGTTGATGAAGGCGAACTTCTCGTAGGCGTTGCCGGAGTAGGCCGCGATGAAGAACTCGGTGGCGTAGGCGTAGCCGACCATCGTGCCCGTCGCCAGGATGATCTTGCACATGTTGTCGATGTGGTACTGGTTGATCACGTCGTGCAGGCGGTAGATCGCGCGCAGCGGCAGCATCAGGGTCAGCACCATCGCGAAGCCGGAGAAGATCGCGCCGGCGACGAAGTAGGGCGGGAAGATGGTCGTGTGCCAGCCCGGGACGTTCGAGACGGCGAAGTCGAACGACACGATCGTGTGCACGGAGAGCACGAGCGGGGTGGAGAGGCCGGCGAGCAGCAGGTAGGCCATCTCGAAGTTGCTCCACTGGCGGTTGCCGTTGCGCCAGCCCATGGCGAGGACGCCGTAGAAGGTCTTGCGCCACCAGGTGGTCGCGCGGTCGCGGATCGCGCCGAGGTCGGGGATCATGCCCATGTACCAGAACAGGGCGGAGACCGTGAAGTAGGTGGAGACCGCGAAGACGTCCCACTCGAGCGGCGAGCGGAACTGCGGCCAGATGCCGTTCTGGTTGGGCAGCGGGAAGAGCCACCAGCCGAACCAGACGCGCCCGACGTGGAAGAGCGGGAAGATGCCGGCGCACATGACCGCGAAGATGGTCATCGCCTCGGCGGCGCGGTTGATGGACGTGCGCCACTTCTGGCGGAGCAGGCAGAGGATCGCGGAGATCAGCGTGCCGGCGTGGCCGATGCCGACCCAGAACACGAAGTTGACGATCGCCCAACCCCAGCCGACCGGGGAGCGGAGACCCCAGGTGCCGGTGCCGGTCGAGACCAGGTAGGTCAGGCCGACGAACGTGAAGGACGCGATGAACAGCGCGACGCAGAAGGTGACCTTCCACCAGAGCGGCGTGGGTTCCTCGACGATGCCGCAGACCTTGTCGGTGATCCAGTGGAAGCCGCGGTTGTTGAGGATCAGCGGGGAGCGCGGGAGCTCGGCTGGGCGAACCTTGTCGAGGATCGCGGGGCGCTCGGAGGCGTTGTCGTGGGCGTGAGCCATGGGACGGGTAAGGCGTTAGGGTTTACTTGTGGGCGGACTCGCCGTGGGTCGCCGGGGCGGCGTGCTCGGCGCCATGGGCCGCGCCGTGGGCGGCGGGCGCGTGGCCTTCGCGACCGGCGATCTCCTTGCGGGAAAGCGGGAGGCGGAGGGCGCCGGGCATCTTGGCGTTGAGGTTGCGCAGCTTGGCCTGGTAGGTCGTGCGCGGGCGGGTGTTGAGGTAGGTCAACGCGCCGTAGGAGCGGGTCGAGGCCTTGGCCTTCGAGACGCGGGAGGTCGGGTCGGTGATGTCGCCGAACTCGATCGCGCCGGCCGGGCAGGCCTGCTGGCAGGCGACCTGGATGGCACCGTCGGCCACGCGGGTGTTGCCGGAATCGCGGGCGGCGGCCTTGGCCTGGATCTTGGCCTCCTGGATGCGCTGGACGCAGTAGGTGCACTTCTCCATGACGCCGCGCATGCGCACGGAGACGTCGGGGTTGCGCTGCAGCTGGGGCAGGTCGGCCGGATCCTTCGGCAGCTTGGCCGGTCCGAGCGGGCCTTCGTAGTAGTGGCCGGCCTCGCGCTTGTTGAAGTCGAGGAAGTTGAAGCGGC